>JBDTAC010000068.1 GCA_039924845.1 Bacteroidia bacterium | reverse complement strand
AATGGAAAAACCATAGGCAGCGGTCATATTTTCGGAAGTGCGGAAATAAAAAACGACAGCAAAACAACCGATACATATAAACCAATTGATACTCGGAATATAAATTTGTCCACGAATAGAGGTTGGATATTTTACGGTTACGCGGGGCCAAAAATTTAAACTGATGGCTTCGCTGATGAGCGTAAATGAACCGCTAATTAAAGCTTGGCTGGCGATGATGGAAGCCGCAGTAGCAATGATAATACTTGGGAATAAAAAACCGTGCGGAACAATTTCGAAAAACGGATTGATGTTTCCTAAATCAGTTTTGTTTTGCATCAACACCCAAGCGCCTTGTCCGAGATAATTTAATACTAAAGTTGTTTTCACGAATATCCAACTTACTTGAATATTTTTTCTACCGCAATGTCCTAAATCGGAATAAAGTGCTTCTGCCCCTGTGGTACAAAGAAAAACGGCACCCAATAACCAAAACCCTTTTGGATGATGTACTAATAATTGATAACCATACATCGGGTTTAAAGCCTTGAAAATTTGCGGATAATGAATGATTTGATTGACGCCTAAACAACCAATCATCGCAAACCAAAGAAACATAATTGGACCAAACGCGCTACCAATCATTTTTGTTCCAAAGCGTTGAAAAATGAAAAGGCATAACAAAATACCGAGCACTAATCCGATTACTAAATCGTTGCCTGGAACAATCACATTTTCAAGTCCTTTTACACCGCCTAATCCTTCGATGGCGGATGTTACAGTAATTGGAGGTGTAATAATTCCGTCTGCTAATAATGTTCCGGCTCCGATGATAGCAGGAATCGCAAGTTTACTTCCATATTGTTTAACCAATGCGTAAAGAGAGAAAATGCCTCCTTCGCCTTTGTTATCCGCTTGTAGCGTTATGATAATATATTTGAAAGTAGTTTGTAAAGTGAGGGTCCAAAAAACGCAAGAAATAGCGCCGAGTACTAATTGGTCGGTTGCTTGCCCGCCATCCATTAAAATAGTTTGAAGTGTGTATAGCGGAGAAGTACCAATGTCTCCGAAGATGATTCCAAGCGTAACTAAAAGTCCTGCAAAAGATATTTTCTTAATCTGACCCGAATCCATTTGTGTGAAATGTTAGAAACATTTTTTCAGGTTGCGAAATTAATCTAATTATTGAAGGAAGAGGTAGATTTTCCTGAAAAAATTTTGTCCGAAAAAAAACGTTCGAAAAATTATTTTTTTGAGGGCTGTTTTTTCGAATGAAAAAACGAGTTGGGAAAATTATTTTTTGGAAGATTGATTTTGTTCTTTTTCTGCTTTTTCTTTTAAATAGTTATCGAGATTTCCATATTCCGCAAGATGAATAAGATTGATATCTTTTTTATACAATTGATAGGTTTTAAAGAACGAAGGTTTTCTCGCAAAGAAATCCAAAAACATATATAAAGGAGAAATTTTAAACGCGTATAATGGCGATAACCAACGATAACCAACTCCTATCGAGTCCGTTGTGTTTTTTACGGTGTGCCAATAAAAAGGTGGATTCCACAATACATCTCCAGGCTTTAAATTTACTTCGTAGCCATCAATGTATTTGTACAAACTGTATGGATAATCATAATCAGGTTTAAATGGATCAAATTGTCCACGAACTCTTTCGGGAGCTTGGCGATACATGTTTCTTGCCGGATCAGGATCTAACACCATGGTGTAATAATGGGAATACAATACCCACTGTTTTTCTCCATATACCTGTACAAATAAATTAGATTGATTGGCGTTGTGCAAAGTGGTAAAAGTATCTTTTCCGCCGATAAAAACTTGAAACGCATCAAACCAAGCGAGCCAATTATTTCGTTCCAATAACCATTTATAATCGAAATCTTTTAAATGTTCAGGATGCCTTTCCAACAAAGGATAAAAACGATAATATTTTTTTCCGCCAGAACGAATATTGTCGATCACATCTGCTAATTTTATAATTTCATGTGGATATCCTTTCTTGTCTAATTCCACAATCACAATTTCATCTTGTCCATGCAAATCTTTAAAATATTCCAGCGACCATTTTTTTACACAATCCCAATCTTTTGCCACGCCTTCCAATACAACAGGAATTCCTTTTCGAACATATTCCTTTTTGAATTCTTTTAAACTTAAATCCTTTCGACGATCAATCGGTAAAATTTTTCCTTCTCCGCTTTTTTGCAATGTTTCTGATAAATTTTTATAGAATTGTTTTCTGCGCTTACCCAACATTTTAAACATTCTTTCCCTTCCGAAAAAATGATCAGTCCATTGATAGAAGCCGTATTCTATTCTTTGATTCAGCTTAATATTTCTTCTAAAGTCAGTCATCTATAACTTTGCTATTGTTCTGGAATCTAAGATATAACATTTTTTAAATAGAAATGATACTTTTGTGTTGATAAATAGTATTATGACAGTTGAAGAAGTAAACAACATTCCGTTTTTTTTTATCGTTGGCAGAGGGCGTTCTGGAACTACGCTGCTGCAAAATGTGTTGGATGCTAACGATAGCGTGCTATTGCCGCTGGAATCTTTTTTAATCATCTCGTTAAAAAATAAATTTTTTAACACAAAAAAATGGACAGAAAAAAAAATAGATGCGTTTATCGCAGCCGTCTATAAGGAGCCTCTTTTTGTTGCCTATTGGGATATTTCGCGTGAATCACTTCGGAATTATTTGCAATCGCTCCCGAAAAAAGAACTAACGTTCTCGCTGTTGTGTAAAGAAGTGTATTTGCAATTTCCTTCCGTGTTTCCTAAAAAAAGCATTAAAATTATTGGAGATAAAAATCCGCCGTATTCACTTTTTATGGAAGAATTAATTACGGTTTTTCCAGAGGCTAAGTTTATTCATTTATTGCGTGATTACAGAAATCAAATCGTGTCTGCTAGAAAACACTTTACTCTACAAAATGTTGCTTTGTTGGCTTATAAATGGGAAATTCACAATCGCGCTATTGACAAGCAAAAACAAAAAAATCCCTCGGCTTTTTACACCTTAAAATACGAAGATTTTACTGCAGATCCAGAAAAATATACTCGTGAAATGTGCTCCTTTTTAGGTATAAGCTATCAAGCTGAAATGTTGCAATTTCATAAAAAAACAACTACTTATTTCGAAACAGAAAAATTCGGTTTCGATGTGATACACCCTCATCTATTAGAACCCATTGCGAATAAAAACACAAGTGCATGGCAAAAGGAATTTACAGAAAAAGAAAAAGAAACAATTGATTATATCGCAGGCGATTATGCTGCCAAATATGGGTACCCAAAAACACATCCTAAAAAAAACATCCGATTATTTTGCACCTTATTGTATTGCCAATGCCAACACCAGATAGATATTCGCGTTACAAAAATGTATTACAAGCTGCCTTTTTTTATACGAGATTTTTTTCATTTGTCCAGCAAAAAAATGTACGAATGGTTCGGATACATCAATTATTATTCGAAACAAATTGACAAAATGAAAAAAGCTCAAAAAAATAAATTTTGATTTTTTAAGAACTAAATCAAAGAATATTTCTGCCTTCTCGCTTTAAAATAATATTCGCAATGTTTTCTCGAATAAATGAGGGGAGAGGTTTGTATAACACTTTAATTTCCTCATCTGAATCATCTTTAAAATCAATATTTTCAATCGTAAGCGGTGAAAAATCATTCGTAATAATACCGATTGCCTTCCTAATTTTCACGACGTGTTTTTCATATTTTTCTTTGGTCAATTCAAACCATTGAACATCTTTATCAGACGCATAATCTTTTGTAGGAACGTATCCAATTTGCTTGTTATACACAATTGCTTTTTGGTTGGAATTTAAAATTTTAATGTAATTTTTTTTGTACCCGCAAATCAAAAAAGCGTGGTCAGACATGATAACAGAACACATCGCAGGAATGATGGTTCCCCAGTATTGTTTATCCCAAACAAACATTCCGCCTTCGGAAGTTCGTTTTTCGTAATCGCTGTTTTTGCCGTTTATCAAGCCAATTTTCTCACCTTGATAATGAATGATAAAATAGTTATGGTATATGGTATTAATGGATTCGAACCATTTTTGTTGCATTCCCGGCGTAATTATTTCCTGGTATTGCATCACGCTGCTAATATCTTGTGAGTTGCGCTTTATCCTCACCAATTCAAGATCATCCGCCTTTAAGCGAGTTAATGTAATTCCGTATTTATGAATTCTCACTTTAAAACTTTTTGAATAGCATAAGGAGGCTTTTTATTTTGTAATTGGTATAATTTATACAAATACTGACCAATGATTCCAAGACAAAATAAAATAAGACTCGTGCCAAATAAAACACTTACAATAATAGAAGTATAACCCAAAGGGGCGTGATGCAATATTTTTTTTGCGATAAAATGTACACCAAAAATAAATGTAATAATAGAAAAAAACAAGCCTCCATAGGTCATTAATTTTAAAGGCGTTGCCGTATAATTAATGGTAATATTTAGGTACATCTGTATTAATTTGAAAAAGGTATATCCTGATTTTCCAGCTTTACGATGATGATGATCTACATCCACCAATTCGATATGACTTGTGTACCAGTTGATAATGGTATCTAAAAATAAAAAATTAGTATGTTGATTGTTTTTTATTTCATCGGTAATAGTACGATTGATAAGGCGAAAGGCAGAACCACCTGAAATTTTTTTGGTAGAATATTCGGAAGTTTTTTTCATCAGATTACTTCCTACATTGCGCCAAGCAGCATGTTTTTTATTTATCGGGATACCATAAATTACGTCGGCATTTGTTTGTTCTTGTCGAAAAATTAATTTTTCAATCTCTTCTGGAGGATGTTGTAAATCATCGTCCATGGTAAGTACCAAATCGCCTTTGCAAAAATGGAAGCCGCACAAAATAGCATTGTGCTGCCCGAAATTTTTAGCCAATTTAATACCAATTATTTTCGATGGATTTTCTCGTTTTAATTTGTCAATTTCCAGCCAACTTTTATCGGAGCTACCATCGTCTATCAAAATTAATTGATACGAGTTTTCTAATTTTGAAAAAGCGGCATCAATGCGTTGAAAAAGTTCTTGCAAATTGCGCTCACTATTGAAAACGGGTATTATGACAGAGATGTAAGATTTTTCCATGTTATTTTCCGAGTAAAAAGCCTCCATCTAAAATAATAGTTGTTCCAGTCATCCAACGCGATGCTTCGGAGAGTAAAAAAACAGCTGCATTGGCAACGTCTTTTGGATCACCCACTCCAAGTGGATATTTATTGATATGTTCATCCATCGTTTCTTTAGATGCATCTTTTTCGGCAGAATCATACATGGGCGTTTTTACCATTGCTGGCACCAAACAATTTGAACGTATGCCTTGCGAATAGAACTCCAATGCACAGACTTTACTGAATGCTTCAATGGCTGCCTTTGATCCTGCATAAAGTGAGCCTCCTCTGTGTGGATGTTCTGCTGAAACCGATGATAAAAAAACAATCGCCGCATTTTTATTTATTTTTTTCTTACGCATCAATTGCGAAATCAATAATACTTGTGATTTATAATTGAGTTGAAAAGTTTCGTCTATTTTCTCTTGAGTAATAAATTTTATCGGAAAGGGTTTTACAACACCCGCGCAATTGACTATACCATCAACAGGTGCTATCTTTTCTGTTAAATTTTCGATATCGTTTTCTCTTAATAAGTCCGCAGAGATAATTACATTATCATTCCCTTTTAACATCTTTTTTGTTTCTTCCAATCGTTCTAAATTTCTTCCACTTATAATAACGCTTCCCCCCATTTCCGTAATGCTAATGGCAATTTGCCGGCCGATTCCAGAAGAAGCGCCCGTTACAAAAATTTTTTTTTTGAAGAGATGAAAAGGTGTCATTTTATAGCTCTATTAATTTTGGACAAATTAAATTTTCTGTTTTCAAGGTAGCCGAACCCCAAGATAAACCTACACCAAATGCTGATAATAACAAAGATATTTTTTTATTTTTTATTTTTTCAGTTAATTCTGTAACAATTGTTAATGGGATAGATGCTGAACTTGTATTGCCGTAATTTGTTAGAGAGTATGGCACTTTTTCAGGAGCTATTTTTAATTTTTTTCGAATGCTTTCGTTCATCAATTTGTTGGCTTGATGAAATAGAAAATAATCGAAATCGGCTGTTGTTTTGCCAATGTGTTTTAGTAAATTATTTATATTGGGGGTTGCTTCCCGTAAGGAAAAATTAAATACTTCCAAGCCATCCAATACTAAATTTTTACGGCTACGTATAATACCCTTTTCAATCTCAACCATTGTTTCAGAATCTTTGTTGTAAGGGCTGCGAGTGCCACCGTCAGGAATAATAATCGCTTTATATCCTGAGCCGTCACTTTGTAAATTGAAATCCATTTGATCCGCTTTTTCATTGTATTCTAAAAGCGTAGCAGTTCCCGCATCTCCAAAAATAGGATAGGTACTTTTATCTTTTTTCGATTGAGAGAAACTGGATTTATCACCCACCATTAATAATCCTTTTCGAAACTTATTCGCGTTCATCAAATTGCTGATAACCGATAAACCATAAACATATCCAGAACAACCCAATTGCATATCAAAAGCCATTGTAGTTTTGGGTAATTGCAATCGATCTTGCAAAATAATACTGGTAGCAGGTAAAAAATAATCAGGGGATTGCGAAACAAAAATCACAATGTCTATTTCGCTTCTATCAATATTCAATTCTTGAAACAAAGTATTTGCCGAAGCATAGCACATATCTGAAGTACACAATCCATCAAGTGCCACTCTGCGCTTTGCAATTCCGGTTGTCTTAATAAGCAATTCTCGTTCCGCCAAAGAAATCCAATCGTAATCCAAATTCGACTCTTCGTTTTTTGGAACGCAAGCTGCAATGCCGGCTATCTTTATATTTTTAACAGATAAAAAAGCCATTTTATTTTTTGCTTTTCACAATTTGAAAGAGGTCTGAAATGGTAGTGCTTTTTCGTAAATCTTCGCCAGTAATGGTTACATCGTATTCGATATCAATCAAGGCAATAATAATCAGCGCATGCATCGAACTCCATTCTGGAAGATTTCTAAATACTGTTTCTGACTTCAAACTTCCAGGCGTAATTTCCTCGATTTCGTTCTCTATTTGTGTGATAAAATCGTTGATATTCATAAGTTCTGTTTTTTGTAAAAATACAAATTAAATTAGAGTTGAATAATTGTAGCCGCCCAGGATAATCCTACACCGAAGCCTGCCAAAAAAATATTTTTTCCAGGGCTTGCTTTTCCTGCTTTTATGGCTTCATACAAAGCGATTGGAATGGTAGACGAAACTGTATTTCCACAATTTTCCATATAATTAAAAATTTTTTTTTCCGGAATTTTTAATTTTTCTCTGATTTTTTCTATCAAATATAAATTGGCTTGATGAAAAATAAACAAATCTATATCCTCGATTTGTTTATTCGATTTTTCCAATAAATTTTTTACCATTTCTGGAACTTTCTTTAAACCAAAAATAAAAACGCTCGTGCCATCCATGTAAAAACTGGCGGAGTTACTAGTATTTCCGTATTCATCTGTAGTATCTATAAAAGATTTTTCGGAAATCGGATTGCGAACACCTCCATCTTTCACGATTATTTTTTCGAACCTTTTTCCGTCCGTTCCAAAAATAAATTTTTCGATTCCTTTTTTTTCTCTTCCTGAAATAAGCGTTGCGGCGGCTCCATCGCCAAAAACAAAACGAGAACCTTTGTCTTTCGGATGAATTTTTTTTGTGAGTGTAGATGCCGTCAATAACAATATATTTTTCGCCGCGCCTGTTTCGACTAACCCTTTTGCAATGCTCAATCCATATACATATCCGCTACAGCCAAGATTAAAATCAAGCGCTCCACAATGCTGCGACAAGCCTAATTTTTCTTGAATAATACAAGCTGTAGATGGCGTGTAATAATCTAATTCCAGCGAACAAAAAAGCAAAAAATCAATTTCACTTTTATCGATGGAATGCTCATTAAAGAAAATGTTTGCTGCTTCGATGGCAATATCAGAGGAAGTAACAGAATTTTCCACTATTCGCCTTTCTCGAACACCAATTTTTTCTAAATTTTCTTTATTGGAAATAGTTGTGAAAATTGAAAAAAACTCTTCATTCGAAAATATTTTTTCAGGTAAATAATAACTGATGGCTTTGATGTAGGCGTTCACAATTTAAAAAAATTCAGTATAAACAAAAATACATTTTTTTTGATAGAAGCAATATAAAATTTGGAGGTTAGCAATTATTAACGAAATTTGTTTCTCTTCAAAAAAATAGATGGATGGATAAGAGTAAAAAAAAGAAGCCTGAAAAAGTTTTAGTTAACACCGTACCTAATACTCGATTTTTTCGGCTAAAAACTTTTATCTATTTCATCGCATTTGCTTTTATTCTATATGGGAACAGCATTTCCAATAAGTATTCGCTAGACGATGAATTGGTTACTCATTTTAATGGGCAGCCTGCTCAAGGCATTAATGATATTCCTGCAATTTTTACCTCACATTACATTACGCACTATAATAATGGCGAACAATTTGGTTATCGCCCCATCGTAAAGGCGAGCTTTGCGATAGAAAATTCATTGTTTGGCGAAAACCCTCACATCAGCCATCTGATTAATATTTTGCTTTATGCCTTTACGTGCATTTTTCTTTTTTTCCTATTGAAAAAAATACTTTTTAACTACCACATTGCTCTACCTTTTTTAATCAGTACTTTTTTTCTCGTGCATCCGGCACACACAGAAGTGGTGGACAGTTTAAAAAACAGAGATGTCTTGTTTAGTTTTTTTAGCGTTCTTGTAGCACTTTATTTTTTTATACGCTACGCAGAATTCGGAAAAATAAGAGCTTTTAGTGGCGGAATATTTTTTTTCTTATTTGCGCTACTTTCTAAAATTGATGTGCTTCCTTTTTTAATAATTATTCCTTTAACGGTTTATTTTTTTACAGAAACTGGTGGCAAAAAAATAATTTTTATAGTCGTAGGAATACTATTTGCACTTATTATTTCATCACTCTGGCAGCACATTTTGTTTCACACAGAACATGGTGTTCGTCATTTTTTGTATTTTGAAAACCCACTTTATTTCAATCATACTCTTTTAACCCGATTGGGCGCCGGATGCGTTTCATTTTTCTTTTATATAAAATTGTTGTGCTTCCCTAAAACCTTAATTTCCTATTACGGATACAATCAAATTGAAGTTTTACATCCAAATTTTTTTATGGTATTGATTAGCGTACTTGTATCAATAACAGCAATCGCTTATGCTTTTATAAATTTTCGAAAAAAGGATATTTTAGCATTCGGAATTTTCTATTTTTTTATCTCCATTTCCATGTTTTTAAATATCCTTATTCCTGCGGTAGGGATTGTGGCAGAGCGTTTTTCATACATTGCTTCACTCGGTTTTTGCATCGTAATAAGTGTATTGTTATTTCGTATATTTCAAATTCCTTTTACGCTTCGCGAAAGCAAAATAAATTTTTGGAAGAAAAGCTTTTTAAGCCTCGTTTTTTTACTTGTATTTTTCTCTTCCATACGTGTTATTGCACGTAATCCAGATTGGGAAAACCATTTCTCTTTATACACACACGATGTGAAAATTGCTGACAATTCGGCGAAATTAAATGCGCTATATGCAGCAATATGTATGGAACAAGCAAAAAAAACATCTGATAATGATCTTAAAAAAAATTGGATAGAATCCGGAATTTTGCATTACGAAAAAGCGATTTCTATTTATCCGAAATACGCATCGGCATTGCATAATTTAGGGCTTGCTTACGTGATGTATTCTGGAGATTACGCCAAAGCGATTGATTTGATGAAGCAAACGATTGCGTGTGATTCCACTTACGTAGAGGCTTATTTCAACATCGGATCTATTTATCAGATTGAAAAAAAATACGGAGAAGCTGAAAAATATTATTTAAAATCTATTGCGTTAAGACCCGAATTTGTGAATCCGTACAGTAATTTAAGTATGATTTATTGCAGCCGAAAACAATATGAAAAAGCGCTCGCCATAAACGATACCGCTATCAGCAGAGGCGTTAAGTCGGAAGTTCCGTATATTGATATTGGGAATGTATATATTTACGAAAAGGATACAACAAAGGCAATGACTGAATACGATGAAGCGATGCGTATAAATCCAGGAAACGAAGCGCTTTGTGGTTTTTTAGCGCAGTATTACCTTCGTAAAAATGATGTAATTAAATACAATGAATATGAAAATTTGTTGCAACAAGATGAGAAAATAATTCCGCCATCTCCCATTTCAGAATAAGTTTTTGAGCAAATGAAAAATCAACTAATCCATTGTTTAAAAAGTGAGAAACTGAAAATTTGCATTTTTCTGGGAGTTCTTTGCTTTCTGGTTTATGGAAACAGCATTCGTAATGGATATGCACTGGACGATGAGCTTGTTATTTACCAAAATGCTCAAATTCATCAAGGGATAAAAGCAATTCCTGAGATATTTACCACGCGTTATTCGCACGCAGAAAATGAAGATTATGGATATCGCCCCATCGTCAAAGTCAGTTTTGCAATGGAATATTCGCTGTTTGGCGAAAATCCACACATCAGTCATTTTATAAATATTCTGATTTATGCATTTACGTGTATTTTTCTTTTTTTATTCCTGCAAAAATTATTTAAAAATTATTCCATTCTCTTGCCACTGCTCGTTACTACACTGTTTTTGGTGCATCCTATCCATGCTGAAGTAGTAGATAGTTTAAAAAACAGAGACGCATTATTTAGTTTTTTTAGCTCTATTTTGTCTGCATATTTTTTTATAAAATATGCAGAAACCAATCGTGTTAAAAATATTTTTTTGGGAGGAATTACATTCATTGTAGCGATGGCCTCTAAAATTGATGCCATGACGTTTATCGTAATTATTCCCTTATTCCTCTACTTTTTCGGCAAATGTAATTGGAAGCAATTAGTTATTTGTTTTGGATGTTTACTACTTTCGGTAATCGTTTTTATATTGATACAAAAAAAATTATTATTCGGAATTCCAAAACATCGGGTTTTGGGGTACATCGAAAACCCTTTGTATTTTATACGTGGATATGCCACACGGGGAATTGCCGCATTGGCTACTTTTTTTTGGTATATTCAACTATTCGTTTTCCCGAAAAAATTAATTTGTTATTACGGCTACAACCAAGTGGATATTTTGTATCCGAATAAAATGATTCTTATAATGTCGCTTATAATCGTCGTCTCTTTTCTCATCTTGGCATTTATTGGATTAAAGAAAAAAAAGGTTTTTGCATTTGGTATTCTTTATTTTTTTATTTCGATTTCTATGTTCCTTAATATTTTGGTTCCTGCTGTTGGGATTGTCGCTGAACGTTTCGCATACATTCCTTCATTGGGTCTTTGTATTTTATTGGCAATCGGATTATTGGAGATTTTTAAAATCTCTTATACATCACATCAAGTAAGACTTTTGAAACTGAATCGTCCTTTTTTATTTACTATTTCTATCGTATTAGTTTTATTTTCAGTACGGACCATTGCACGAAATTTTGATTGGAAAAATCATTATACCTTATATTCTCACGATATTGTTGTTGCCGAAAAATCCGTCCATTTACAACAACTATATGCTACTAAATGCTTGGAATATTATTACGCTGACGATAACACGACAGGACAAACCAAAGAGCAATTAAAAAATGCTGCAATTGCTTCCTACAAAACTATTTTGGGAATTTATCCCGACGATAGGACTTCGCTAAATGACCTTGGAAAAGCAGAGATGATTTTTGAAAAAAACGATTCTGCCGCACTGCCGCTTTTGCAGAAAGCCGTGGAAGTGGATACGAATTATGTCGTCGCGTTTTTTAACCTTGCCACTTGCGAACATTTACTTGGCAACGACAGTCTTTCAGAAAAATATTTTTTAAAATCCATTGCATTAAACCCTCATTTTATGCCCGCTTACGTCAGTTTGACCAATTTATATTTACATCACGAATTTTACGATGCTGCTTTTGCGCTCAATTATGGAGCTTTAGATAAAGGAATAAAATCGGCAGCCATTTACTCCAATTTAGGAACCATTTATTTATGGAAAAACGATTCTCTGAAAACGGCAGATTACTACGAAATCGCTGTTCGTACAGATTCTATAAATAATGTAGATTGTCGTTTTTTAGAAAATTATTTTTTGAAAAAAGGAAACATCGAAAAATATAAGAAGTATCAAAAACTTTCCGCTCAAAAAATAATCCATCACGAAGAAGATATTCGCTTTTGAAAAATTATTTTTTTGAAGCCTCTTTTTGAAGTCAAAATTTCGAATTGAAAAATTATTTTTTTAAATCATTTTTTCGAAAAGAAAAAACTTATTCTTTTGTAACTTTCGAAATGGCGCTGGGTATTTGCAATAAATCGTAACTGTTATCATAAATCAAAAATTTATTTTTCCAGTCGGGTCCAAATTTTTCTTTGTAATCTCTCAAGCCTTTGTAATGTGAAAAGGAGCGAATATTTTCGTAAGCGAATTTCATTGTTTTTTCCGTAAAGTTTTCGCCTTTTTCAATTCCTGAAAGTGTTGCCAAACCTAAATTTACGTAGCGAATATTTTTTGTTTTAAAATACTCAAACATACTCACCATTAAAAAATCGAGTGAGCCGTTGGGCGCCGCATTTGTTTTTCGAATTAAATCGTACGTGCCACTTTCTGGAAAATAATCTGGCATTATATTTACAAAAGCCACTACTTGTTCTTCCGCATTTTCAACAGTCAAAATAGGCGTTATTTTCAAAGTTTCGAAATCAAAAATACCTTGCGATAAATACAATTCATCTCTATTATTATCCTTCAACCATTCGTCTGAAACAGATTTTAATTTTTGCAAAACGCCATCCTTTACAGGCGCTTCGTGTATTTTTAAATGATAACCCGAAGTTTCTACTTTCTTAATCGCATTGCGAATGGATTTCATTTTTCCACCTTGCAAACTAAATGTAGAAAGATCCAAAACGGCTTCTTGACCAATAATTAAATGCTTTTTTTTCAATGAAGTATAAATCGGCAAACTGGCTTCTGGAACTCGATAATAAAGCGCTTTCAGTCCATTGTCACGACAATATTTTTCAAATTCGACAATGGCTTCTGTCATTTTGTTTACATCGGCACAAACTGGATCTTCCAATACAATGGCATAATTTCCGCCGACTTTATAAGAAATAAATGCTTCGCGATCGGCAGTAAAAAAGAAATATTTATCCAAATAAGTTTTGAAATAATCGAGCGATGATTTTCCATATTTCTGTACTAATTTTTCCGCTTCATCTACCTCACTTTCTTCCGATTGTTGGTCTTTCACAAAAGGTCGCAAAATACTGAACAGCACAAACGAAATGGCTGCAAAGCCAAAGAAATAAATAGAAAATAAAAAATTTCGCGCAAATTTTGTGTGTGGATGGAGTTCTCCGGCATCAAATAAAAAGAATATTTTCAAAAATGTTTTTATAGATGCCGTCCACGAAAAATCTATTTGGAAATGTCGTTTGTCTAAAAAATAAAATCCGAGAATTCCGTATAAAAAAACACAGGCAAAAGTGATTAAAAAAGTAGTAATACTGAGTCGTGCCAAACGTGGATCAGGTTTCACAGAATATTGTTTTTTCGTGTAAATAAGTGCTGCGCAAGATATCAGCGCAAGCGTGGCTTCTTCGTAATCAAAGGCTTTTGCGATGTGTCCCAAAACGGATAAGGCAGTAATCACAACCGCCAACCACCACGCAGTTTTTACACCTCGTAACAAATACATGGATAAAATAATCAACATAAATCCAAAAACAATTACTAAAAAATTAGAAATATTGATGACATCCAAAGGCAAAATACTTTCCAGCAAATGCAATCGTGCTGGTATAGATGGAGTGATGGCAGAAATAATATTAATGATGCCGAGAATTAAAATAATGATGGAAGGCAAAATGCGCAATAGTAAATTATCTTTCTTTAAAATAAACGTAACAGCGCCTGTTAAAAGCGGCAACCAAAATTCGAAAAACCGAAATAATAATGTTACAGAAGCTGCGCCAATAGTAGTAAATCCGTATTGAACCAAAGTGTACGTCATGGTTACTTCGATGGCTCCCATGCCGCGCAAAAATGGAGAAACAATGAGTAACATCACCATCACCACATAGGCAATTATGGCGGCTTCGAATGAAGGTGAAATACCGAGTGCCAACATGGCGATATACACGTGCGCAATACCGACTACTTCGATAAAAAAGGAAAGAATATTTACTAAAATAAAATTTTTCTTACTTACTTTTTGATTTCGAAGTTCATCTAAAATCATTGCTAAATCAGGTACGTAGCGAATGACAAAGCGATACACGACTCCTTCTTTCATCAAAGAATAAGCAGCGAAAACTAAAATAAAAATCAGTAAAATCAATCCCCCAAAAGCGAACATTTCGTTGGACGTAATGCTGTTTTTGAGAAGCATGTACAGCAAAGTTGGGATGGCAACAACCGCGACCGAAACAATTCCGCAAAGCCCGTAAATGTAGGATGCAAAATGAATTTGTGTTTTCGTAATATTTTTTTGTTCGATGGGTTTTGTGAAAAAAGCGAGCGAAGAAAAACCTCCGGCAGGCAAGAAAACACTCACTACATTTCGTTTTAAAAATAAAATGCAAGCTGTTTTTAAACCCACTTTTTGGTAAATGGATTTAAAACTGTATTGATACATCAAGCCTTGCAGCAGAATGTAAAAAATGGTAAAAAGAAATCCGATGCCTACGTAAAATAAATTGGCATTTTCTAATTTGTCTTGAATGGCGACCAATTCCAAGTGCTGATTTTTCACGAAAAACAAACACAAAGAAAGCATCAGCAAAGCCAGCAATACTTGCCAAACGGATTTTTTGCTGAAGGTTTCGATTAGTTTTGATCGCAATCTGCGCTTGCCCATTCCTGAAAAATAATTTCCTCAAATTTAGCGTATTCTTGGAAAAGATTCATCTAAAATTCAACTCTTAAAAAAAGGCTTCCGAAAATTATTTTTTTCAATAGTTAAAAAGCGCTATTAATTGTTTTTCAAATCTCTCTTTCGGTAAAAAATCAGCTTCTAATTCTGCCGACATCGGAACGGGAGTATCCAAACTCGCGCTCCGCACCACTGGCGCATCCAGACTTTCAAAACAATTTTCAGAAATCATGGAGGCAATTTCGCCGCCAATTCCGCCTGTAAAAGTATCTTCGTGCAACACCAAAGCTTTTCCAGTTTTTTTCACGGAATCAATAATAGCTTGTTTGTCGTAAGGCAATAAAGTTCGCAAATCAATCAAGTCGGCAGAAATTTCAGGATGCAAATTCAAAATCTCTAAAGCCCAATGCACGCCCATTCCGTAGGTAATAACAGAAAGTTGAGTTCCTGTTTTCAACAATTTTGCTTTTCCAATTTCAATCGTATAATAATCATCCGAAATATCTTCCGAAATACTTCTGTAAAGTGCTTTGTGTTCGAAAAACAAAACTGGGTTTGTATCGTCAAAAGCTGCTAACAACAAACCTTTTGCATCAGATGGAAAAGCAGGATACACAATTTTTAATCCGGGTGTATGAAAAAACCAAGCTTCGTTAGATTGAGAATGAAACGGTCCAGCTCCTACGCCTGCACCTGTCGGCATACGAATTACCACATCGGCATTTTGTCCCCAACGGTAATGCGATTTCGCTAAATTATTGATAATTTGATTGAATCCACAGGTTACGAAATCCGCAAACTGCATTTCCACCATTGCCTTAAAACCGTTGATAGACAAGCCGAATCCAGAACCGATAATCGCCGATTCGCACAAAGGCGTATTGCGCACACGCTCTTTTCCAAACTCCGCCAAAAAGCCTTCCGTGATTTTAAAAACTCCACCGTACTCCGCAATATCTTGTCCCATTAAAACCAATTCAGAATGTTTTCTCATCGCCTGACGTAAACCATCAGAAATAGCGTCAATCAAACGTTTACTTGATTTTTTTTCAGATTTCGGAGCAACGGAAACATTTGCAAAAGGTGCGTACATATCACCTAATTCTCTTTGCGCATCTGGCTTTACGATGTTTTCAGCGTATGCAATTTCCAAGCCTTTATCAATTTCCTGTTTTATTTCGCTGCGGTATTCTTGAATAATCGTTTCGGTCAACACACTTTCTTCCAACAAATATTTTTCATAATTATTCAGAGGATCTTTTTTTCCCCATTCTTCCATCAATTCTTTCGGAACATATTTGGTACCCGACGCTTCTTCGTGTCCGCGCATACGAAACGTCATACATTCCAACAATATCGGATGCGGACGTTTACGAATGGATTCTGCAATTTTCAAAACCGTGTCGTACACTTCCAACACATTATTTCCGTCTACCTGCACGCCTTCCATCCCATAACCAATGGCTTTATCAATAAATTGTTTACAACGAAATTGCTCGTTCGAAGGCGTAGACAAACCATAACCGTTATTTTCCACAACAAAAATAACTGGCAAATCCCACACAGCAGCCACGTTCAGCGATTCATGAAAATCACCTTCGCTCGCGCCGCCATCACCCGAATAAACTGCTGTTACTTGATTGTTTTTTTTCAAAAGATTCCCCAATGCAATTCCGTCGGCAATCCCCAATTGCGGACCGAGATGCGAAATCATTCCGATAATTTTATATTCCTGCGTTCCGAAATGAAACGAGCGATCTCTACCTTTTGTAAAGCCGCTTTCTTTCCCTTGAAATTGAGCAAAAAGACGATTCAAAGGAATTTCACGCGAAGTAAAAACACCCAGATTGCGGTGCATCGGCAAAATATATTCTTCTTTTTCCAATGCCATCGCCACTCCCACAGATGAAGCTTCTTGTCCGATACCCGAAAACCATTTGGAAATTTTTCCTTGACGAAGTAATAAAAGCATTTTTTCTTCTATCATGCGCGGCTTCAGTAAGCCATTGTAGAGCGCAAGAAGGGTAGAATCTTTGTATTTTTTTCGGTTAAACCGAATTTCTGTTTGAGCTGTAATCATAAAAATATTTTTCTGGCAGACAAAGTTATACAAAAGACCGATTATAGCGAAAGTGTTTCTTCATTTTCAATCGTTTTATACCTTTGCTTTTCAAACTTTTTTTATGATCCCATTTTCGCCTCCGCACATCGACCAAAAAATAATCGACGAAGTAACGCTCGCCTTGCAATCTGGCTGGATTACCACCGGTCCGAAAACAAAATTTTTCGAGAAAGAAATAACACACTATTGCGGCAACAAAAGCACGCTGTGTTTAAATTCGGCTACGGCAGGCATGGAATTAATGTTGCGTTGGTTTGGTGTAAAAGCCGGCGACGAAGTTATTCTTCCAGCTTATACGTATGCCGCTACTGCCAATGTAATTATGCACTGCGGCGCTACTCCTGTTTTTGTGGATGTGAATAAAAATGATTTTAATATTTCCATTTCTGCGATTGAAAAAGCAATTACATCCAAAACAAAAGTAATTATGCCAGTGGATTTTGGTGGATTTCCATGTGATTACGATGAATTAAATGAATTAGTCATTCGTTTGAAAAATAAATTTTCGGGAGATACTTTAGAACAAAAAAAATTAGGTCGTATTTTAATTCTCGCAGATGCAGCACATTCGTTTGGCGCGATTTATAAAAACCGTACATCGGGCAGTTTAACAGATGTTTCGGTCTTTTCTTTTCATGCCGTAAAAAATTTAACTACTGCCGAAGGTGGCGCCATTGCACTGAATTTTCCCGCTCCTTTTGATAACGATAGTTTGTATCAATCGCTTTGCATAAAATCTTTGCACGGACAAAATAAAGATGCGCTGGCAAAATCACAAAAAGGAAATTGGCGCTACGATATTGTAGAACCCGGCTATAAATGCAACATGACGGACATCGCAGCATCCATTGGCAGAGTAGAATTAGCGCGTTATAAAAACGACACCTTAGTAAAACGGAAACACATTATTTCTGTTTACAATCAATACCTTTCCAAACACAAATGGGCAGAAATTCCAGAACAAAATACAAATGAGAAAACTTCTTCCTTCCATTTATATCCTTTGCGGATAAAAGGAATTACGGAACCACAACGCGACGAAATCATTCAATCTATTTTTGATTTAGATGTTTCCGTGAACGTGCATTTTATTCCCGTTCCGATGATGAGTTTTTACAAATCGCTTGGATATGATGTAAAAAACTATCCTGTTACATTCGATAATTATTCGCGTGAAATATCCTTGCCTGTTTTTTATGATTTAACAGATGACCAAGTCAAAACCGTTGCAAATGCTGTCATTGCATCTGTTGAGAAAGTGCTTTCGAAAAAATTATTTTTTGAAACTTGTTTTTTCTCCAATAATTGGTGGTTGAAAAATTATTTTTTTAACCGACCAAAACGCAAGCTGTAAAAAAGGGGCAGTCTACTAATTTTATAAGGAGCACCCAATGTTTTTAATACTTCTTCCATCTTTCGAGTCATTAAACAAGTGATGATAATTTCTTCTCCTTTTGTTGTGATAAGGCGAGTGTAAAAATAATACTGCATTCCTATAATGGCGAAATTGTACGATACTGCCATGTACACAACTATTTTTTCAAAATCTTGGTTTTTGTATTTTTTTTCAACACCATTTTTTTTCACAATTAGTTCGTCAAAATTTATGGTAATTTCTTCTCCTTTGTTTCTTAAGTAATATTCTATATGTAAATAAATGGCAGGAAGAGCAGAAAATAACCATCCACAAGTAAGTGCTATTAAGTATCCTAAACCTGGAAAAAAATATAAATAAATACCCATTATAACAATCCCAAAAATTTGATAGTTAAAGGCATCGAATTGGTTTTTAAGGGTAATTTTTAAGGTCATAATGTTTTTATGTTTTAACGAGGAGTCCACAGCCTCTGTTTATAGTATAAAATGATTACTTGTAATAATCTTTTCAAATTCTTGAGATTCTTTTGAATATTCTTTTGAAGATTTTTTTGGAAGATGATCGTACGCTTTTTCTCCTAACCAGAAAAGTCCTCCTACAGCTCCTCCTAATAAAGCACCAGCAGGGTCAAATCCTGTTGAACCGATTCCTGCCCCAATCCCTATTGACTCTAATAATCCATAAGAAACTGCTAAGTCCGTTCCAACCGAAAGAACAGTTCCTGTTGTTTTGTAGGCAAATCTTTTGCCACTTATTTCTCCACTTACGTAATCTTCTCTATTAGCCTCAAAATTAAGAATGTCGCCTCCGTAGCCTATAAAATTCAATCCATCTCCTGCATATCCTACTACTGCTGCAACATGGCTATTTTTTACTATTTTGGCTGTTTCTTTTAAACCAGAACCTAAATCACCAATTAAATCCAAAGATTCTCCATTATTCTTAGCAAAACTTACCGTATCTCCTAAAATAGCATTTTGTGCAGACTGAGGAACTTCACTTTCAGTAGGAGGCGGTTTTGGTCTATCTGCCACTATTGATACTGGTTTCAAATTTTTTAAAGGTAAGCCGCTACTACTTGAAGGCAATGTATCCTTACCAAAAGGATCGCAGTAAACAATCGGATTATCACCAAAACCAACATAAGGAGATTCCCCTGCTTTTGTTTTCGTGTCTAAGCTCCAACACCTGCCACCTAAACGGGTGTCCAGTTCTCTAAACTCGGTGGTGTAGGCGTTTCCAGTGCCATAAATCTCATCGTCTTTCTCCATTCCACTTAATCCGAACCTAAATCTTCCTGTATAGGTTTCAACAAAACTAACTGAAATAGAAAAATTATTTTTCATTTTTTTCTTTTGATAAAAATACAAAAAAAGTTGTATTAAAAATAAAAAATCCATTCCTTTTGAGAATGGATTTTAAACAATTTTAATCAAGAATAAATATAGTACTAAGCAGCTTTTTGTGTCTTAGACGTAATTTTATATTTTTTTCGCACCTTCTCCATATCCTTCAATAAAAGGTCTATGCTTTGATAGTACTTTTCACCCATTTTGTTTCTGATGTCCCGTGTCATTTGCACAGCATCAAATTTTTTCTTTCCCGTTTTCATTTTCTTATTCATTTTTAGTTAAAATTTCTCTTGGAGTTCTTATCTCCATTAATGGATAACCATTTTTTAAATTTACAGCGTTATACAGCCTAATTCTATCCAAGTTTACAATATGCTTAAAATTCCAGCTAACAAGAACATCCAAACGATTAACTGTTGCTGTTGCAATATGTAATGCATCGTTAAAGGATTTAGCTGTTATTGCTTTCTCCTTAATATAATTCCTCGCTAATTGTATGCTCTCAGTATCTAACAAAATTCGTTCCGTTTTTATTGATTCAAAAAATGTCATAATATGCTTTGGTGCATTTTCGAGTTCTTGAATAGTTAAATCAGAAACCACAGGAATTTTCGTTCGCTTTTCAAACTCCTTAAATAACTTGATTGTCCATTCTTCAAATTCTTCATCAAAATATCCTCCTATAACCGATGTGTCAATATATACACGCATACTTACTGTCTTTTAACTATTACAAAAATATCGAAAATTTCATTCCATTTTACAATTTTTCATTTTTTTAATTTAACGGAAACCATTTATTGATAAGCGTTCTTTGTTCGTTTAAATTATTTTGTTTGTAGCGTTCGGTAGAAGAAGTCCAGCGATGACCTGCTAATAATTGAACCTGTTCTAAGAATATTTTTTTCTCGTTCAGCCAATTAGCAATAACACTTTGTGGAATTGTTTTCGGTTAGCAATTTGAAATTCCAATCGGCAAAATCATTTCCAATTTTTTTTTCTTTTAAGTCCTCTCCTTTGGGGAGGATTTAGGTGGGGCTGAATGGTCCATTGCTCTGCTTCCCCTCTTGGCTACGCTATCCCTGATACGGCTGAAATGGTTTTCAAAAACTTTTTTTTGCAAACTCTTTTTTTTCGTTCAGAAAATTATTTTTTGAAAACTTTTTTTTCGTTTGAAAAATTATTTTATGAATTAAAAAGCTCAGGTGCAAATTGGAACACTACCAACACTACCTACTTGTCCCAGTTACAAATTCCTTTTGTAAAGATGATATTATCCATAATTACCACAATGTCTTTTATATTATCATCTTTTGAAAGGTATTCAATCGAATTTGAAACTTTTTGTTCATCATCTAATTCTATTAAATAATAATAATTAAACTCACATAAACCACTATTGCATCCTTCTAATTGGGATTTGAATAAAACAAAATTAACGTTACTGTTTCGTACTGTGTCGCTGTTATATATTCCTTGATAAACAAACATTAATCCTTTGTCGTAAATAAGTCCAACGTTGATAAATAACGAATCCTGATTAACGATAAAATAATCTGTTTTCCCTTTACTCGTATTATAAATATGATTATACGATAAACTAAATTGGATTGAGTCGGGGCGAGTAAACACATCCAATGAGGAATCCTCAATCGAGGAGCCCATAAGAAATTCGCTCGAAATATCTTTTATACTAATTTTTTGTCCTAAACAAGGCAAATTTAAAAGCAAGGCAATTAGTAAAAAACAAAATGAAGTACTAATTCCCTTTCGCTCCTGTTGCTTTTTTATATTCATCTGTAACTTTCATAAATGTAGTTCCGTAAGTTTTACCTCCTATTCCTATTCCTCCATACGCAGCAGTAGTTTCCCATTTATAATCATAGGTGCCTCGTATGCCAGTTTCTTTTCCCGCTTTATTAAAAAAATATCCCACGCCAGGTTTAGCATTGTTTTTTAAACCAAATAAATTATCTGCTTGAGAGGAAAAACGTAACCCTTCAGCCCATTTTTCTTTAGGGCTAGCAATGTCATTTCCTGCCCAGTTTGTTCCACCATTTGAGTAATCTACACCATCTGTCAAAGCATTAATTGCACCAGCAATAGCAGTTTGCTGAAATGTTCCATTTCTTGCTTTGTCTGAAGTATTGCTAAATATTTTAAACTGAGCGTTTGGATTACTTGAAGCGTAAGCAATAACAGATTTCCCGCTAATTT
The DNA here is from genome assembly GCA_039924845.1 of Bacteroidia bacterium. Lineage (NCBI taxonomy): Bacteria > Pseudomonadati > Bacteroidota > Bacteroidia > Bacteroidia bacterium. Next base: position 46,204 of record JBDTAC010000068.1, on the reverse strand, counting down.
TTTTATAATTCAACATCGCACTTGCTATTCCCCATACTTCTTTTTTGTTATAAACTTTATCACCGACAGAACTTTCTCCATATGCAGTACCTGCAAATTTGATAAATTCAGAGTGATTGATATTTAATGATCGTGGATTTATTGGAACGAAAACTGTAGCTGTTTTAGTCTTTTGAACTTCTACATCGTCCGCTGTAAAAACTTGCTGACTTTTACCGATTCGTTTTATAAATTGTCCATTTGGTTTATAATAAAACTCTAGCCCATCTCTATCAATCCCTGCAATAGGCGTATTACTTGAAAATTGGAAAGGTGTTAGCATCGGATATTTTGCCGTCAAAGGGTCAACACTCATAAACCTACCCAATCTCGCATCGTACATCCTCATGCCGTAATCGTAGGCGTTTCCAGTTCCGTATAGCTCGTTATCTTTTTCTTTTCCGTTGAAGCCGAAACTAAATCTTCCTGTATAGGTTTCAAAAAAACTAACTGAAATGGAAAAAGTATTTTTCATTTTTTTCTTTCGATAAAAATACAAAATAAATTGCATGAAAAATAAAAAATCCATTCCTTTTGAGAATGGATTTTAAACAATTTTAATCAAGAAATCAGCTAACAAGATTATTCAAATCTTGCAGGTATTTTTTAATTGCCATCGCGTGAGATGGGAAATAATTTATAAGGACTACACGTTCTTTAATCTTGTCATAGCCGTATCTGTCATACAATTCTCCGAAAGTCGAATTAAGAAATGATGACGATAACGGAGTGCAATCTTTTAGCGATAATTTTACATTTTTGCCTGTGTCCATCGCTTTACTCATCGCTAAGTATAAAGCAAGTCCCTCCGTTGTGGTAGCTGTACCAGCAACAGTATCCATCAGGTTTATTACTACAGTCTTAGTGTTCATGGGGCATATATATTTTGCAAAGTTACAAATAAAATTCTTGTTCGGAAATCTCTTCTGTTTCAAGAGGTCTTAGATTCTCTGTTTTCAGTTTAATTACAATCTGAGTACCTGGAAAATTATTAGCGATGGCTCTTTTACGAAAGTAAGTACTATTTTGTTCCACAAATCCGTGATTTGAAGTAATTGTCAAACCACTTTTTAGCGTTTTAACAGCTGAGATAACATTGTTAAGCCCGAAACCTCTGTTCTGTGGAGTAGATTTTGTGGAAAATCCTTTTTCGAAGGCTTTCTCCAAAGCTTCGTCATCTGTCAAAGGTTCTTTCCCTTCTTGTTTTAAAAACGTGTTGATTGTGTTTGGAATTCCTTTACCAAAATCACACATCGACAATACTATTTCGTTTTTGTTCGGATAATATTGTGTGAAAACATATCCGCTCACTTCTGATTGTGCGTGGTCAATAATGTTGTTAAATATTTCTACCAAAGCCGTATCCAACGGCTGTAAATCTTTACCGCTAAAAAAATGATTCCGATAATAATTTGTCGACATAGAAGTATAAGGGCTTATCATTTCAGGATGTAATTTCCAAAGGCAAAATGCAGTTCCTATTTGTGTTTGTCTATAGTCTTTTCTGTTAAATCCTTCTTCCCAATATTGAAAAAAATTAAGTTTTTCCAAATACTTCGCTCCTTTAGAACTTGTGTTTTTGAAACTAATTTCAATTTTTTTTAAATGATATTCTTCAATCAAACAAGCTAATGACACAACGTGATGTGGTTTAATAAATCTTACATTAAGCATATCAAACTCTATCGTTTGTGGGTGTTTATTTAATTTAGTAAGCCTGTTTTGATTTAAAAAATCAGCCCAATCCTCAGTAATATTAGATGTTTCAACTGCTAAATAATGTGTCTCCTTCATTTGAAATAAAATTAATTCATAGTACAAAAGTAAAATTTAATTTAACGGAAACCATTTATTGATAAGCGTTCTTTGTTCGTTGAGATTATTTTGTTTGTATCGTTCGGTAGAAGAAGTCCAGCGATGCCCTGCCAATAATTGAACTTGTTCGAGTGGTATTTTTTTCTCGTTGAGCCAGTTAGCAATAACACTTTGACGAATCGTTTTTGTGTTTAAATTTCTATCAGGAAAAAGCGGTTTATAGGTAAAGATTAAATAATTGAAATGTTCGTTGTTTAGCGGTTTTCCTGTGCTTCCTGTGAGTACTGTTTGTACCTGTGCTTCTCTTTTTACTTCGTGTATTAATCGGTAAAGCAAATTAAATTGTTTCGGATGAATCTCTAAATGCCTTTGAGAATGCTGCTTACTTTCTTTGATAAAAATTATTCCATTTTCTAAATTGATGTGTTCTGTTTTTAAGTGTATAATTTCTGAAACACTTAGTCCTTGATAAATCAGCAAGGATACAATTGTTTGATTTCTGAGTTTGTTGTCAGCATAACGCTCTTCTCTTTCCATCAGTATTTCTAATTCTTTGCTTGAAAATAAATCTTGATGAATTATATCTCTTGTTCTTTTGCTTTTTAAATACAGCGTTTTACACGGATGAAAATTTCTTTTTCCGATTTCAATTAAATAATCATAATACTTTTTTATACCTGCAAGTACTGTATTGGAAGTATATGTATCGGGATAGAATTTTCTAACATCGCTCATGTAGTTAAGTATGTCTTGATGTTTGTATTCATCGGCTTTCGGATGTGAGCTGAGGAAGACGGAAACCGTATAGAGATAACTCTTAATCGTTTGTGCCGTGTGGTGCTGTTCGTGTAAATAATTTTCAAGTGTTTTCATTTGTTTCGCTTTTTCAATTTGTAATTTTCAATTATCAATTCTCCATTTTCAATTAGCTGTTTCTGTGAATCGCTATTTTAAAATTTAGTTGTTGCTTTCTGCGCTTGGAATAAATGTGTGAAGTATCAATACTTTGATGCCCCAAAAAATTCTTTACAAATTCAATATCTGCTCCTTTGTCAAGCAAGTGAGTAGCGATGCTATGACGTAGAGAGTGCAAACAGATTTCTTTTTTTATTGTTGTTCTTTTTAGAATTTCTTTCAAATCTTTGTACAAGTTGTCTCCTTGCATTCTTAATCCTGAATTGTTTAAAATAAAAGAGGATTCGATGTGTTTTTGTCTTCTGTTGATGTATTGTTCTCTTTCGTAAATCAAATATTCTCGAAGTGATTGTAGTACACTATCCGAAAGTGGAACAGTTCTGCTTCTGTGATTCTTTCCATCTCTAACTAATAAAAGTCCTTTGCTCAATTGTACATCGGACGTATTCAAATTTTGTATTTCTGTTCTTCGCAATCCACATCCATAAGCCAGCGATAGAATCGCTTTTTCTCTTTTTGTTTTTGTTGCCTGATACAATTCTTTTGTTTCTTCTACACTCAGCATTTCTCTTTCTCCATTTTTACCGATACTGAATTTTGGTAAACGTGCAGGAGAACCTTCTATGATACCCACATCCGTCAAATAATCAAAAAAGAGGCGTAGGGCAAAAAGCTGTCCTCTTATCATTGAATTGCTCAAGCCGCCTAATCTGCGTTTATTTGGTCTTTCTCCTAAGTATTCATAATATGCTATCACATCGCTTGCTTTAACCTGTTTTACGTCTGTAATAGTTTTGCTTTCCAAAAAGAATAAAAATTCACGTGCGCTTACTGCATACATTTCTGATTTAGCATAGCCTTTTGTTTGCAATGCTTTTGCAAAATCTTGATAATACTGTTCGTATTGTTTGTTGTAGAGTGGTAGGCTTTTCATTTTTATTAAATTAAGGATTCAGAATTAAGAATGCAGAATTTTTGTTCGGTGTTTTTGTTTCGTGTTTTTTCATTTTCAATTCTCCATTATCCATTTTCAATTAATTTTTAATTCTTGCTGTAAACTATGTACTCTTGGAATTATGGAACGCCAAGAGCTTTTCTCAGTGCTGCATAAGAGGTGGCGTTCCAAGCTCTTTGGAACGCCAAGAACCACCAAAAGCGCAGAATGCGCTTTTAATTCTTTCTTTCTCGGTTTTCATATCGTCCCAATAGGTTATTTTGTATTGAAAACCTCTGTTGGCATAACCGCCTATTCTCTGCACGTATTCCAATTTTTCCAGTTCTTCCATTTGCCGAAAGCATTGTGTTTTACTTAGGTTTAATGCAAGCCTAATTTCTCTTTGCGTAAAGACTATGCCGCTGTGCGGCTGACTATTTATTTTATCGGTTTGATTCGCGTTTTCGCTTTTTGTTGGTTCGGATAAAAGAACAGGCTGTGCCTGTGCCTGTTTCTCTTTATTGATAGTTGTAACATAGTTTTTCAGTTCATCAAAAAAATGTCTGAGAGAAGAATCCAAGTCATCTATTTTCATCATTATAGCATCAAAGAAAATTCGGCTCGCGATTTCTATGTCTTGTTCCTCAGTGATTAATCTACCTTGTTCGTCTTTCTTGCGTTGGTATTGATGCAACAGCGTGATTTGTTTTATGAAAACTTGGTACTGAGTATGTAGCCTTCGCATAGTTTTAGCTTGTAGCGGAATTTGTATTTTATCTGAATACGGATTCACAACTTCCATCGGCTGTAATGCTCTGATACAATTTTGTAAAAAAAATTTCGCTTTTTCTTCTTCTTTGCTGTCTATGTGTCCTGCTAATTTTTTGTGTTGATACTCCATTATTTTTTTTGTTTGTTCTTGGCTTTCGTCTATGCCTATCATAACAGAACGGTTCATGGTATCGTAGTGCATTTCTGCTTGGGTGGTAGCTATCAAAGAAGCAAAATGGCTCTTGACTGTTTTCATCGTTGATACTATCGCTCCTGTGCGATCCTTTTGTGTGGTGGAACAATGAATCGTTCCTGCGCTTTGTAATTCTCTGAAAGCATATCCAGCTTCTTCTTCTAATGAATCATAATCTTGAAGTAGGATAACTTTATCCATCAGTTCTTCTTTGTTGTAATGGTAAAAGGATTTACTTGTTACTCGTGTCATACTGAGTACATCTTCTTGCGGCAGGCATTGTCCTATCGTATTTATCAAATGACTTTTTCCGCTTCCGCTGTTTCCTTGAACCAATACATGAAGTGTTTCTTTCATCTTGTAAGTAGAAGCAACAACAAATAAAAGTCTGCGACTATTTTCTTCTCCTACCACGCCTGATTGTTCAATCAGCTTGTCTATGTTTTGCATCAAATTTTTGTTTGACAAAAATGCTACGCAATTTTTTTTTGTTTCGGGTAATAGGGCTGCGTAATTTCTTTTATTATTAAAAACAGGCTGTGCCTGTTCTGTTTGTTTTTCTCGAAAAGTTTCGAGTAAATCCGTCAGCAGGATTAAATCGTTTTCTATGCCTGCAGTGTTTTGATGAAACAGTTCTGCGATTTGTGCTGCAAATTGCAGGAGGTGTTGCCGCTCGTATAAATCTATTTTTACTCTTTCTTTTCTGCCGTGTTTTTTTTCTTCTACCATCAAGGTTATTTGCATACTGCCCAAGTCTTGACCTAACGCGCCCAATACATTGTAATCGTTTTCCGTCCTGCTTAAAACCAATTTATATTCATTCACTACTCTTAACTGTGGCGGCAAGGCAATGAGTTTAGCAATTCCATCGCTGGCATATTTTTGATAAAATTCATTCAAGTTTTCCTTTTCAGGAATTGCTACTCTTTGAACTTTGGCTCTTACACCTATCTCTCGTATCTGCTCCTCCACAGCCGCAGGCTGTTCTATTGTTTGTTCGTTTTCCACAGCCATAGGCTGCTTTATTATTTGTTCGTTTTCCATTTTATATTTTCATTTTGTAATTCGTAATTCTTAATCCTGCATTCTTAATTCTTAATTTGTAAATCAGTGGCAGAGCCACATTTCTCAATTAAAATAATTTCTTCCAAGTCATTTAATCCTTCTATCGCTTCGATATGTTCTTTACTCATTTCTCCGTTGTGCAAAGCGAGAACAGCTTCTTTGTTATCCATCACATTGGATTCTAAAAGTGTAGCTGCATCCAAAATAGTTTCTGTTAGGTACAAGCGTTTGCATTGTGGATGTGGGTAGTTCGGATAAAGTCCTAAGCTGTTTAAATATTCCTGTTTGTCTTTTGTAATGCCGATAGCATAAAAGTTTAGCACTTCGTTTTCTTTGTTACGTAGTGGAAAAAGAATCGCGTTTTTTCCAAAACAACAATAGCCTGTTTCTCCTGTATTGGTAGCTGCGGTGGATGCTATTAAAAATCCGATGCTTTTTAGTTCTTCAATAAATTCTTTGGTTTTCCGATGATGGATTTGTCCTGAATTAAATACCGCTCCGCTCTTTTCTATACTCAAAGATTTGTTTTGCAACCACTTTTTTGCTGTGGTAGATTTGGCACTTCGTATCCCATTGTTCATAGAGGCATGGAGCTTTTTAAATACCGCTTTATCTGAGGGTGTCGGCTGAAAGGCTTGCCCTCGCGCATCATAGATGTTTTTCATGCTTGCGAACCACGACACTTTTTTTTGTTTGTGCAAGCATTTTATAGCACTATATTTTATCCGAAGCCCTTGTTTTTGCTTGCGAGTATGAATTTTTTGTTGCAGCGCATCGTAGCTATAAACCATCACTTCTGTTTTCTTTTTTTTTGTTTGATGACTGAGAAGTATCGTTTGTTCTTTTTCTTGTTTGCGCCAGTTGTTTTTTGTTACGTAGGTATTGAGCAGTTCGGACGGATAACTACTCAGTAGAAATTTACCTTGTATCTTTTCAAGTGCTTGTAATAGCTTTTCGTAGTCTTGTTCTGTATAGCCTTTGTAATGTCCGCAGTCGGAATTAAAATAGGGTGGGTCGAGATAAAAAAAAGTATCCTTGCCATCGTATTGCTCAATTACTTTTAGCGCATCCTTGCATTCTATTTGTACCTGCTCTAATCGCTTGGCATATTCTTTTGTAAACGCTTCTCGTTTATTGGAAAGCGTCCTGCCAATAATTGAACTTGTTCGAGCGGTATTTTTTCTCGTTGAGCCAGTTGGCAATAACACTTTGCCAAATTGTTTTTGTGTTTAAATTTCTATCAGGAAAAAGCGACTTGCAAATAATCTGCAATTAGTAATTATCAATTATTAATTACTAATTCTCCATTGTCAATTGCTGCTGCTCCTTCTTGTAGCTACACCATCCCTGATACGGCTGAAATGGTTTTTAAAAACTTTTTTTTGCAAACCATTTTTTTTCTCGTTCAGAAAATTATTTTTTTGAAAACTTTTTTTTAGTTTGAAAAATTATTTTATGAAACTGGTTTTTTATTCCAATTTTTTATTTTGCTGCTCCGAAAAATTATTTTTTGAAATGTGTTTTTCGTTTGAAAAATTATTTTTTGAAACCGTTTTTTGATTTGAAAAATTATTTTTTCAAATACGTTTTTTCAATCAAGTTTTTATTTTTCTTCTCCGAAAAATTATTTTTTGAAATGCTTTTTTGGTTTGAAAAATTATTTTTTGAAATACGTTTTTGATTTTTTAAAAAGGACAGGTGCAAATTGGAACACTACCTATCGCACTACTCACTAACATTATTTTAGAGTCGTATCTTTTACGGATAAGTTATCTAAATTTACAATTTTGCAAGAATAATTATTTGTCGTTTTAGGTTGTTCCTCTAATATTAATACAACTTCTTTGGGGCTTATCCATTTTTTCACATCATAATCTAACGATATGCCATTTTCATTCTCTATTCCTTTTACATGTGTAATATTTATTTGCTTAACAACTTGCATTTTACCAGCTCCTTCAACTTTTCCCTGTCGCAGTTCTTCTATAATGGTACAAAATCCTTCTTCCTCTGAAAAAGTAATCAATCTATACCAATAATCGTGTAAGGTATCAGATGGTATTGTAAATCCTTGTTCTGCCCAATAAACATGCTCAATTTCGGGATAAAATTCTGGACAATTAAGATTATTTGTTTTCGAATTATTGGTTTTGCACCCAATAAAATATATTGAAAACAGAATTACGCATATTCGCATTTTCATTTGATTTAAAAATTTAGACGTAAACATTGAAATTTATAATAATCACTTTTTGTACTAATCATTTTTTTCTAATGTCCTATTTTTTTAGTTTATCCCTTAATTTTTTCATGTTTATTGTTTTATTTGTTCGTTAGCAGGCGGTGGAGATTTTAATTTATCTTGAGTAGCAGGAGCGACAGAATCGGGCTTATAGCCTCCAGTATCATTATTTAAACTTGTTGACTTTGCCTCTTTATCATTAACGCGTAAATCCTTATCTGTTGGTCTTTGTGTTTTATCTGGATTTGAGGCATCATATACTTTTTTTGCCTCATCTGCGTTTTTTCCTAATCCCATGTCAAGATGAAAATGCCCATCAGTATAAGGCTCTCCATCAGGGTTAATCCTTAAACCCGCTTTTTTAGCCGCCTTTTCTAATGTTTTTAAATCCCAACCTCCTGTCGCTAAATCTACTGCTAATGCACCATTTTCTTGAAGATGCCTAGATTGAGATGCTGATTTTCCAATAATACCTCCATTTGACCTAGAACGTATTTTTCCGTCTTTATCTCTGTATCTATCTCCTCCAGTAATAGGAATTTTGTATGAATGTATATCACGTCCTGAAATTGCTGATAAAGCAATATCAAATGCCTTTAGTTTTTGAATTAATGCTTTGTTGCTTAAAACGTATTTTCCAGGATTCGTGATATCCTTTCCAAAAGGATCGCTATAAACAATAGGGTTATCACTAAATCCTGCATAAGGACTTTCCCAAGGTTTTATATCAGGGTCTAAACTCCACCACCTGCCACCCAAGCGTGTGTCAAGCATTCTAAACTCTGTTGTATAAGCATTTCCGGTGCCGTATATGTCATTATCTTTCTCCATTCCGTTGAAGCCGAACCTAAACGCAGTATTGTTAAAATTCCTGCTATATAGGGGCGCGCCAAAAGGATAATAATCGGTGCTGCTAAGTATATCCGGCTCGTAAGAGGCAATTAGCATAGGATTGGTAAGGCTTTGTATCGGTATCTTTTTATCCGTGAAAACGCTCAACACATTACCTAAATGATTAGCAGCTTCGTAATGTATGTTTCCCAAATAATGGTTAATGGTATCAATATTTGTGAGTGGCAATGCACCAATCATTTCGGTTGCGCCCACTTCTGTACCCAAGCGCGAACTTCCGTAAATGTTGCGTTCGGTTTCCTTATAACTTAAACTAATGTTGGTGCCAACGGTATCTAACTTCTGCTGATACACCACCAATTCATTGCCTTGTGCATCACGAACGTAATAAGTATAAGTCCAACGCAAAGGCTCGTCTGTACCTCCGTTTTCCTTGCTGCTGCCGTGTGGTTTCACTACTTTGCTGATGCGGTTTCCACTTGGGTCGTAGTTAAACGCTAAATCAGGTAAGGCACTGCTTGCTGTCCTGACTACTTCCTTTATCTTTCCATAAACCGTAACGTACGACATGTTTAGCTGAACATAAGGCATGTTTAGCTGAACCTTAGGCACGTTTACATGAACGTATGGCACGTTTACATGAACGCATGACACGTTTACCTGAACGTATGGCACGTTTATCTGAACGTATGACACGTTTACATGAACGTATGGCACGTTTACATGAACGTATGACACATTGTGTTTTACCAAAAACGCTTTTACTTGTTTTTCCATTACTGAAAAATTATTTTTTTGAACAGAAAAACGCAGGTGACATTCTGAACACTACCTTAATACACCTTAGAATCTCCTAAATAAATAATGAAGTAATATGCAAATTTTGGATTAAATTTTATTTTTTTTGTTGTTATTTTACCCCAAGTAGATGTACATCGAATTTTGAAAGTTCCTTTTTTTATTTTTACGCTAAAAAATCCTGTACTATCTGCATAATTCCAGCCATCTGAAAATAAATTCTCATTATCCCAAGATGTTTTACCTTCAAATTTTATAGGTTCCTGAAACGCGGATTCTCCTTTTTCGGTGAAAATTTTTCCACTTACCAACACGCTATCCGAATTTTTATCTTTACTTTTTGTTTTCGTCATTTTATAACGACCTGGAATATAATAGCCATTGTCAATCTTTTTGGATTGGACAAATCCACAGAACAATAATGTTAAAAAAAATATTCCAAATAGTAATTTATTTTTCATAACATTTATGGTTTTAAAATTACTTTGCCTTGATCAAAATTTGCGGGTTTGTTACCTGTTTCATGTACTGTCGCATTACCATCACCTTTTGTCGGATCGTGCTTAGTTACATTAGCAAAAATATCTTTAATCGTAAATCTATCAACCGAGTTTGAATGATTTTGGTCATTAACACTCACGGTCATTAAGCCATTCTCCTTGTGATCTATTCCCAATGTATGACCGACCTCATGGGCACCTACACCATCAGTTGATTCGTAAGATTTTTGAACAGCAATATGGGTTCCATTTTGATAAGTTACACCTGCTCCTCCCTCATCTTTTACTTTCGGATCAACAAAAACAGGATTATCATCTTTTTTAACACTATAAATATTACTCTCACCTAAATAATTACCTTTAGAATCTTTTCCTTCTATTATTGCATCATATTCTGGATTAGCTGATTGTTTCACAGTAAGTTCAAATTTTATATTATAACGAACCTTATCATTGCCACTTCCCACCTCATATTGAAATTTTCCGCTTTGGTTATTCCAATATTGGGTTGCCTGTACCGCTGAGTTATATGAATCTTTATCTCCTTTTTGTGTGTAGTAAGTTGCTTTTATAATAATGGTTTTCGTATCGTGATTAGTATAAACTCCATAATCCATACCATCAAATTCTTGTTTTAAAATTGGAGAATTTCCAACGAAAGAATATGGACTTTGATAAGGATACTTTGCAAAAAGGTTGTCTATGCTGAACCATCTTCCTAATCTCGCATAATACATCCTCATGCCGTAATCGTAGTCATTTCCAATACCGTAAAGCTCGTTGTCTTTTTCTTTTCCGTTGAAGCCGAACCTAAATCCTGCTGTATAGGTTTTAACAAAACTATCTGAAATGGATAAAGTATTTTTCATTTTTTAGAACCTATTTTGGTTTGCGCTTGAAGGAAATTAAGGCTCGGAAAAAGGAAGGTAATTAATGAGGCTTGAAAAATTATTTTCTTCACGAGCATGAATTTAGCTTGGTAAATGTAATTCAATCGAAAATGATAAGCAAACTATTTTTCTCCCCCTGCCCTCTCCAGCAGAGATAAATTGGATTTGCTTTTTTGTCCCCCGCTGGACATTATGCAATCTCGCTGAACATTTACTCAATCTGACTGAGCGATAATGCAATTTCGGTGAACATTTAACCAATCTGACTGAGCGATAATGCAATCTGATTGAGCATTTACTCAATCTGACTGAACGATATAGCAATCCGATTGAGCATTTATGCAATCGCATCGAGCATTTATGCGGCTGTTAGTTCTAAACACCCAACATCAAATGCTGAATCATTTCAGAAAGAGACTCCCTTTTAATTATCAATTAACCATTGTCAATTCTCCATTATTCTATTTTCTTCTTCTAAATTCTGCACACAAAACAGCGGTAGCAATAGCAGCGTTGAGAGAATCCGCAGCATCCATTTGGTTTAATGAAAAGGAAGGAATGGATATCTTTTCATTAATATGAGGAAGTAATTTTTCGGAAATTCCTTTGGATTCATTTCCAATCACGATAAAACCAGTTTGATTTAATCGCTTTTCGAAAACATTTTCTCCGTTTAATACAGCTCCGTAAATTGAAAAATCATGCTCGAAAGTCGTATTGGAAAATAAATGTTTCAAATCCATATAACACACATTTACGCGAGCAATGGAGCCCATCGTAGCTTGAATCACTTTGGGATTGTACACATCCACTGTTTCGGGCGAACAAATAATGTTCGCAATTCCGAACCAATCAGCAATGCGAACAATGGTGCCCAGATTTCCAGGATCCCGCACATCGTCCAACACAATACTCAGTTGATTTTTTAATTCTGAATTTATCAAGGAATGAACTGGGATTTCGCAAACAGCCAATACTTCATTGGGCGTACTGAGCGAAGAGATTTTTTTCAATTCAAGTTCTGACACTATTATTTTTTCAATGCTTTCGGGAATCGTCTCCAAAAATATTTTTTCGAAGAAGTCAGCAGTTCCGAATAAGGCGCGTACTATTATTTTAGAACGCAGTAATTCAGGCACGATTTTAGCTCCTTCCGCCACGAAACAATGCTCCAATGCTCTGTTTTTTTTGAACTGTAATCCGGTAACCTGTTTAATTTGATTTTTTGAAAGCATTTATTTTAAGCCTAAATTATCGTCTAAAAAACTGATAAATAATATTAATTTTGCCAATTAAGGCGCATTGAACAGAATGTCAAAATTACAAATTTCCGAACGATTTTCTTTGAAAAAATACAGCATATATACCTGCCTTGTTTTCAGCACGCTTTTTTTTGAATACGCCTGTAATCCTACCCGCAGACTGCATGATGGTGAATTTCTGCTCAATAAAAACATCATCGTTGACAAACATACCAAAATAGAACGCGCCCAAATAGAAAGCTATATCAAGCAAAAACCCAATCGTAAAATTCTCGGAATTGTGCGCTTTCACTTAGGTATTTACAATTTAGTAAACGAAGACAAAGCCAATCAGAAAAAAATTGCGCACGACAAAAAAATAGATGCGATTAACCTGAAACGTGCAGCAGAAGGCAAAAAGCTAAAGAGCAAAGACCATCTGACTTTTGACGAATGGCTACTCAAAATTGGCGAGCCGCCAGTTATATTCGATTCTACTTTAATGCAAAAATCGGCACAACAGATTCATTTATTTCTGAACAACAAAGGATATTTTGATAATACCGTTCGCGATTCTGCTGTATATAAAGGAAAACAAGTAACTACGTACTATTTGTTGCAAACTAAAAAGCCGTATTACATCCGCCATGTCAATTATGAATTTAAAGATCCGCAATTGCAGCCTATTATTTATGCCGATTCTGGAAATTGTTTGGTGAACCAAGGTGCGATTTACGATTTGGATATCTTAGAAAAAGAAAGAGATCGCTTGACGACCTTACTGAATAACGATGGCTATTTCGACTTCACTAAAAATTATATTTATTATTCTGTTGATACCACTATTGGCAACAGAATGTTGGATGTTACTATTGATTTTAGTAAGTATCAACAACAAGTTTCGGGGCGTTCGGATTCTGCCATTGAAATTCCGCATCCGCGTTACCGAATCAACAATGTGTTTGTTAGAACGGATTATGATCCGCAAAAAGCGGACAAAATAACGGAAGACACCTTGAATATAAACGATTGTTTCATTATATATTCTGGCAAACTAAATTACCGCCCCAATTTATTTCTAAATGCTATTTTCATAAAAAAAGGCGATTTGTATCAATTGAGAAATGCCACCGATACGTATCGGAGATTGTCGGAAATAAAGGCGTTTAAGTTTATCAATATCCGATTTGTGAAACAACCCGGCAATTTATTGGATTGTTATATAGAAGTGGCTCCTGTGGTAAAACAAGCATTTACCATCGAAACAGAAGGGACTAACACCTCGGGAGATTTAGGTGTTTCCGGAAGTGTTATTTATCAGAATAAAAACCTTTTTAAGGGCGCGGAAGTTTTACAAATTTCTTTCAAAGGAGGAATTGAAGCGCAAAAATTAGTAACGACTACCGGACCGCAAACAACCGTGCAAAATTTTTTGCCATTCAACACTCTTGAATTCGGACCGCAAGCCACTCTGACAGTTCCGCGTTTTTTAACTCCGATAAAAGTAAATGCTTACAAAAATGCCGATCCGCAAACGGTCTTTACCAGCGCACTGAATTATCAGCGCAGACCGGATTATACGCGCTACATTGCAAATCTTACTTTCGGTTATACTTGGAAAGAATCCATTCGTAAAACACATACACTTAACCCACTCGAAATAAGTTTTGTGAAAGTAGGATTGCAACCCGCTTTTGAATCATCTTTGTTGCAAACAAAGGATTTACTGCTCATCAACAGCTACACCAATCACATGGTTACCGATTCGCGCTATACTTTCCAATACAATGATCAAGACATTAATCGGAAAAGCCACAATTTTGTTTTTTTTATAGGTAATTTAGAATCGTCCGGCAATATCCTCCGAGCTTTTGATGATTTCACAAACGCCGTAAAAAACAGCGAAGGCAGTTATCAAATTTTAAATTTACCTTACTCGCAATACTTGCGTGCCGATGTAGATTTTCGCTATTATCGCATCTTAACGCCGCATAGCAAACTTGTTTTTCGTACGGTAGGAGGAATGGGTTATGCGCTTTCTAATTTGGATGCGCTTCCTTTTGAAAAGGCTTTTTATGCAGGAGGTTCGAACGATATTCGTGCGTGGAGAGCGCGAACATTGGGTCCTGGAGCCTATTCTGCCACCGGAGAAACGTTTGACCAAGTAGGCGATATTTTAATGGAAGGAAATATGGAATATCGTTTTAATATTTTTAGAATGCTGAATGCTGCCGCATTTATGGATGCCGGTAACATTTGGTTGCGCAAACCCGATCCAAATAGACCCGGAGGAGAATTTAACGTTAATACCTTTGCCGGACAAATAGCCATTGGCGCAGGGTTAGGTTTACGTGTTGATTTTAGTTTTTTTATTATTCGCTTGGATGCTGCTGTTCCGCTGAAAGATCCTTCTTATCCGATCAACCAACGTTGGCAATTTGGAAATCATCCTTTGGCTTTGTCGAAAATAAATCTGAATTTCGGAATTGGTTATCCGTTCTAAAAAAGGTGTTTGAAAAATTAATTTTTCAAACACTAAAATTAACAGAACGCAATCGCTTTATTTCACCGCAATCACGGATATCTCCACATTCACATCTTTTGGCAAACGTGCTACCTGAATGGTTTCACGCGCAGGAAAATCACTTGTAAAATAAGAACCGTACACTTCGTTCACTTCCGAAAAATTAGTCATGTCTGATAAAAAAATACTTGTTTTTACAATCGAATTAAAATCCAAATTCGCTTCCGCTAAAATGGCTTTTATATTCTCCATTACTTGTTTTGTTTCGGATTTTATATCGTTCACTATCAGATTTCCAGTAGTTGGATTGAGTGCGATTTGACCTGAAACAAATAACATGTTATTTGCAAAAACAGCCTGACTATAAGGTCCTATCGGTGCGGGCGCTTTGGTTGTTTGAATGATTTTTTTCATTCTTTGAAAAATTATTTTTTCGAGACTCAAAAGTATCAATAATAATTAGTATAAGTTGATATAAAAAGTGTAATTTCGTGTCGGTCGAAATGCTTTATTGATTTTGGAAAATAATCCCCCCGTTATCATCTCCAAGAAAACTTGTTCTTAAAAAATGTTAAATAAAAAAAAGTGCAGGCGTGTTTATTGCCGAAAAAAAGTATTTTTGCGCTGCTCATAAATAAAGAAAATTCAAAAACAATCCAATGTTCACACTCTTAAAAAAAGAGATTAGCAGTTTTCTAAATTCATGGATAGGATACCTTACTATTCTCGTTTTTTTATTGGCTGTAGGTTTGTTTATGTGGGTTTTACCGATGGATTCCAATGTATTAGAAAGTGGATTCTCTTCGTTAGATGCTTTGTTTATTGTAGCTCCTTGGGTGTTTTTATTTCTGATTCCTGCCATCACGATGCGCTCTTTTGCTGACGAAAGAAAAGGTAGAACCATCGAATTGTTACTCACGCAACCACTTTCCGATCTTCAAATTATTTTAGCAAAATACGCTGCCGGATTATTTTTGGTTGTGTTTTCCTTATTACCCACATTGATTTATTATTACAGTGTTTCTCGTTTGGGAAATCCTCCCAGAAATATTGATACTGGAGGAATGTGGGGCTCTTACATCGGCTTGCTTTTTTTAGGTGCCGCCTTTGTTGCCATCGGTATTTTTGCTTCTTCCGTTACCGAAAACCAAGTTATCGCCTTTATTTTGGCAGTTTTACTTTGTTTGTTTTTTTATTACGGTTTCGAATTTATAAGTACCGCACACATTTTTGGTAAAGTAGATAATTTCATTTTAGCTTTGGGCATCAATGCACATTACGCCTCCATGAGTCGCGGAGTGATTGATACACGCGATGTTTTGTATTATCTCAGCCTTATTGGTATTTTTATTTTGCTGACAAAAACAGTTTTAGAAAGTAGAAAATGGTGATTGAAAAATTAATTTTTTGACCGACAATTTTGACACAGAAAAGAGGAAATAAAAAACGCGATATCATTTGGTTGGTGCTCAGTATTGCCATTGTCGTGCTGTGTAATTTTATCGGCTCTTTTGTTTTTCATCGTTTTGATTTAACATCCGAAAAACGGTATACTTTATCGGACGATACCAAAAAAATGATGGAAAGCGTGAACGATATTGTTTACGTAAAAGTGTATTTGGATGGTGATTTCCCTTCAGGATTCAAGCGTTTAAAAAGTGAAACGAAAGAAATGTTGGATGAGTTTCGTGCTTATTCTCACGGGAACGTTCAATATGAATTTATCAATCCGTCTGCTAATCCAGATACAAAAGTACGCGATGCTTTTTACCGCCAATTGTACAATCAAGGATTAACGCCCACTAATTTACAAGTGAAGGACGACAATGGCGGATCGTCCGAACAGGTTATTTTTCCTTGGGCAGTAATCAGCTACAAAGGACAAAGTGCGCCCGTTCAATTGCTTCAAAATGATCCCGGTGTTCCGCCAGACGAAGCACTGAATAATTCTGTTCAAAAATTAGAATATGATTTCGCAAGTGCGATGCGCATTTTAAAAAATCCGGTACGTCGTGAAGTTGGCTTTTTATACGGGCACGGAGAATTAGACTCCTTGCGAGTTGCCGATATTACCAATACCTTGAATGATTTTTATGTAACAAAACGCGTAAAAATAGAGGGAAGATTAAAAAGTTTGCAAGACATTGGACTGTTGATAATCGCCAATCCAGATACCATTATCAACGAAAAAGATAAATTTATCATTGATCAATTTGTGATGCACGGAGGAAAAATTCTTTGGCTCGTTAATTCCGTTTATACTAATATGGATAGTTTGCACCATTCAGGCATTACGATGGGGCTTCCGCGTGAGTTGAATTTGAATGACATGCTTTTTAATTACGGTGCGCGCATCAATACGGATATTGTTCAGGACATGCAATGTTCCATGATCCCTATTAACAAAGCTTTTCGAGGTAGTCCGCCAGATTGGCAATTGGTGCCTTGGGTTTATACGCCCTTGGTGGGAAATAATCCTCAAAATATCATTACAAAGAATTTAGATTTGATAGAATTTAATTTTGCCAGTTCCCTTGATACTATTGGTTCAGAAGGAATTAAAAAAACCTTTTTACTACGTACTTCTAAATACAGCCGTTTGGCAGAAACACCTACGCGCGTAAGTTTAGGAATTGTGGAATATCCTTTGGCAATGCAGCAATTCGATAAGCCTTTCCAGCCATTGGCAGTGCTGTTGGAAGGTAAATTCAAATCGTTGTACACCAATCGCGATATCCCAAAAATTGTGAACGACAAAGAAATTGATTACAAATATCAAAGTCCGGAAACGAAAATGATTGTGATTGCGGATGGAAACGTTATCAAAAACGAAGTGCAGCAATCAACAGGAAGAGCGCTTCCTTTAGGCTATGATTTTTACACGAATCGCACTTACGGAAATAAAAATTTTATACTCAATTGTATCAATTATTTAACTGGTGATGAAAGTTTAATTCCGCTGCGCGGAAGAGAAATTAAATTGCGTTTGCTCGACAAGAAAAAAATAGCGAACGAGCGCTTGCAATGGCAAATAATCAATACAGTACTTCCTTCTTTGTTAATTATTATTTACGGAATGATTCAATTTTTTGTGAGAAAACGAAAATATTCTCTTTGAAAAATTAATTTTTTGAACGCCTTTTTCTAACCAAAATAATTTTTGTTATTATGAAAAAAAATAAAATCCCATTGATGATTGTCGCATTTCTGGTGGTAATTGCCATTTTCGTGTTTATCAACCGGCAAACAGACAGCACCATCAACAAAGCAGAAACTGCTTTCGCAGTAAGCGATACGGCTTCGATTGATAAAATATTTTTAGTGAATCAAAATAGACAAGAAGTAACGCTTACCCGTGTACAAGCTGGTGTTTGGAAAGTGGACGATAAATTTTATGTGCGCAACGATGCTATGAATACTTTATTAACAACAATAAAAAACGTAGATGTAAAAAGCCCTATTGGCAAACTCGGTCGTACAAATGTGTTGAAAGATTTGGCTGCTGGCGGAACGAAAGTGGAAATTTACCAAAACGGAAAATTAGTGCGTAGGTATTATGTGGGCGGCGAAACTCAAGATCAGTTGGGAACGTATATGTTGCTTTCTGATCCAGAAACAGGGAAAAACAGCACAGATCCTTTTATTATGTACATTCCTGGGTTTGACGGATACCTGACTACGCGTTATTTTACGAAGGAATCTGGCTGGAGAGATCGCAGCGTTTTTAGGTATATCCCTACGGAAATAAAATCGGTGCGCGTTCAAAACAATCAACAGCCAGAAAAAAGTTTCCAACTTAATTTCATTAATTCCAATCATTTTTCCTTAGTTTCATTAAGCAACAGCCCTTTCCCGAAATGCGATACCATCGCTGTAAAGCAATACTTTTCTTATTTCCAAAATATAAATTTTGAAGGATTTGCAGATAATTTACCGATACACACACGCGATTCTATTTTAAATACTGCACCTGGATTTATCATCACGGTAACGGATGTAAAAGGAAATCAAAAAACATTGAAAACGTATGCGAAATCTGCACAGCCAGATCAATTGGATCAATTCGGAAAACCATTAGTTTACGATAGCGATCGCTTTTTTGGCTTGATTGACGGAAAAGATTTTGTGTTGATGCAATACTACGGCGCCGGAAAAATTTTACAAACAGAAGATTATTTTAATCCGGATTATGATCATTTGAATACAAATAACGCTGTTAAAAAATAGTGTATAACTATTCGGGTACTACCTTTTAATAACAGCGTTGATACGTTAAATTTGTAGTTCGAAAAAATAATTTTTTAAACGACAAATTCTATGGTGTTCATTGTATCCAGTTCCACTTTATTGAGACAACTTCAAACTTTGAGTGGGGTTCTAAATTCGAGCAATACGCTCCGCATTTTAGATAATTTTTTATTCGAAATAGAGAAAAAGAAATTAACGGTTTCTGCTTCTGATTTGGAAAGTACTATGACTACCAGCATTCCTGCGGAAGCAAAAGATGCCGGAAGTATTGCCATTCCTGCAAAATTACTATTGGATATTTTAAAAGCCTTGCCAGATCAACCGCTTACCTTTACAGTGGACGAAGAATTATTCGGAATAGAAATTAGTTCTGATTCTGGAAAATATAAATTGATTGGACAAAACCCGAAAGAATTTCCGAAAGTTCCTTCTATTGACGCACCTTCTGCAGTTGAGTTGGAGCCAGCAGTTTTGGCTGCTGCCATCAACAAAACAATTTTTGCAACGGCTGCCGATAAATTAAGACCAGTGATGACGGGCGTTTTATGTCAGTTATCGAAAGAAGGAACAACTTTTGTTGCCACAGATGCTCATAAATTGGTGCGTTACAAACGTTCCGATGCGGTATCAAATACAGCGGCTTCCTTTATTTTACCGAAAAAACCACTCGGATTATTGAAAAATATTTTAGCCAATGTGGAAGGAAAAGTGAAAATGGAATACAATAAAAAGAATGTTTCTTTTTCGTTTGATTCGACCATTATTACCTGCCGTTTAATTGATGGACAATATCCGAATTACGAAGCGGTTATTCCGAAAGACAATCCCTATAAATTAACGATTGATAAACATGCTTTTTTGAGTTCTATCAAACGCGTTTCTATTTTCTCGAATAAATCAACGCAAATGATTCGTTTGAAAATTGCTGGAAGCGAATTAAATATTTCTACTGAAGATGCTGAATATTCCAGCGAAGCGAACGAACGTTTGACATGTCAATATTCTGGCGACGAAATGGAAATTGGTTTTAACGCTAATTTTTTAATTGAAATGCTTTCCAATTTAGATTGCGACGAAGTGTGTATGGAATTATCTTCGCCGAACAGAGCTGGAATTATTACGCCCGCGCCACTTGAAAAAGATAATAAAAACGAGACTATTTTAATGCTTGTAATGCCTGTTGCTTTGATGCAAATGGCTTAAAATTTCACGAATAAAAAGGATTTGAAAAATTATTTTTTCAAATCACAAAACCAAAAACCCAATGTTTTTGATTCGAGCAAGGAACAGTTATCTTCTGATTTTTTAATTTCAAGCGGACGATAAATTTTCTCTGCTATTGAAAAATTTATTTTCTTTTTGAAAATTGGTCCTGCAAAACAAAAGGTGTGAAACTCTCCGTTTTCTCCACAAGGATCTACGTTATCTGGCAAATCAGTTATAAATTTTTGTGTGATGATTTCGCCTACGTGTTGTTCATTTAAAAAGGCATCGTTGGCACAACAAATAATAGTTTGGAAACCGAGCGACAAAAATTCTGTAATCAACTCCTTCGTATTTTTTTTCCACAAAGGATAAATTCCTTGCATGTTTACTTTCGCCAAATTAGCATCGCGATACGTGCGTAAATCTTCCAAAAAGATGTCGCCAAAAATTATTTTTTCAACTCCTTTTTTTTTGTAACGAAGTAAAAATTCTTCCATCTTATTTTCGTATTCTGCATTGGAACCTTGATTCACATAGATTTTCTCCAAAGGAATTCCCACAGAATCTGCTTGCATTTCCAGTAATTCTTCGCGCACGCCGTGCATCGAAACACGTTTGAAATTTTCATTCACCGTCGTTAAAAATGCGATAACTTCATATTTGTTTTCCTGCTGTATTTTGTATAATGCCAGAGCGGAGTCTTTGCCTCCGCTCCAACAAAAAACAACTTTTTCTTTTTTCTCCATTAAAAATTATATCTCAAATTTACGTATTCTCCTCTGCCTCTGGTAGTGTATCCATTGATTTCGCTGTAAGGCGTGTTGAAAATATTTTCCATACGGAAGCCTGCCGAAAAATATTTGCAGAAATTGTATTTCGCATTAAAATCGACCAAGGTATATGCTGCTACATCTGTTGTGCCAAGCGCACCATAAGGACCGAGATTGCCTTCGTAAACAGCATCTGTACGAGACCCCACCATATGAATATCCATTCGTAAAATTAATTTTTCGATTGGTTTGTATGTCATTGCTATATTAGCGTTGTTTTCTGGTCTGCGCAATAATCCAAAAGTATTTGTTTTTTGTGTAAGGAAAGCACCACCGTCAAACAATTGCACATAATTATCCTGTGTTTGTTCTTTACTAATAGAAGCCGGATCGTATTGCAATGTTCCGTTTACAACGCTCATATTGGCTGAAAAAAATATTTTTTTACTGAGTTCGGAAGTAATCGTGAATTCAAATCCTGTATTGGTTTGTGTACCCGCATTCACATACGTATCGCCGATAAAATCCAAGTAAGAAAGTGAATCAATTGGTTTTTTACTATTCCATAAATACACGTATTGAATCGAATTTTGTACTACTGTGTTGAACCATGTAGCAGTAAAATGAGTGTGATTTCCGAAATCGTGTTTTATACCCACTTCAAAACTTTGCGATGTTTCAGCTTGCAAATTTTTATCTCCCATATTTATTGAAGAACTTAAAGCTACATCTATTGGCGAATATAACTCATACAAAGATGGTGCATTAAAACCAGTGGAATAACTTGCATACAACAAAGAGTGTTCACTTAATTTATAAGAAGGATTTAGTTCGTACGAGAGATTATTTCCGTACGTATTTTGATTATTGAATCGCCCACCGATAATCAAATTAAAATCTTTCAATTTTTCGTTGATACATTTTCCGTTGATATCTGCCTGCGCATATTCGTAAGTAATATTTTGATGCGCATTTAGCGAATCTATATTATTCGTAGAAATAAATCCATCAGAATCATAAATTCCACTCGACGTCATGGTTTCGTTGTACATTCCGCCACCAGCAATCAGCGAAATATTTTTTAAATCATATTGCAATTGAAACTCGTTTGTTGCAGAAGTTCCTTTATAAATTTCATTCGAATATTCAGGTGTTCCGTATTTAAAATCAATTGTTGTGTCTTGTATTTCTTTGCGTTGCACATTAGAAATGCCACCATTAAATTGGATTTTAAAATGATCCGAAAATTTATAACTCGCATTATAATTATAGGATTTGCGCGTAAAAATAAGTGTATCCTTATTTGCATTCGTGTAAGCGCCAGCATCAATTCCAGCACCTGAAATCAGGTATTTATACGATGCAGAAACATTCCATTTTGCATTTTTAAATCCGACAGTTCCTGTCATTTCTGTTTTAACATAATTATCTCTGTCTGGATTTTGTTGATACGGCAAAGGATGGGTAACGGTATCCACCGTTGAGTTTAAACCTTGTACATCCCATCTATTGATTCCGCTTTCCACATAAAAGCCATTTTGAAAAGTATAATTCAAAAAAGCATTCTCGCGAAATGTAGAGGTTTGATTTCCGAATGTTCCTGCGTCTTCCGAAGCATCTACATGAAAGTCTTTTGAAAAATTATTTTTTGTGATGATGTTGATGACTCCACCAATGGCAGAAGAGCCATACAAGGTACTTTGCGAACCTCTTACAATTTCGATGTGATCCACATTTGCCAAAGAAAGCTCAGATAAATCAATCGCGTCATCTACTGTTGAAGGATCGGTTATCCGCACTCCATCAATCATAACCGTTGTTTGATTGTTGTCGGCTCCTCGCATAAAAATACTTTGATTGGAACCTGGATTTTGACCTGTTCCCACAATGTAAATGCCTTCTTGTTGCGAAAGTAATTCTGCCACACTATTGTAAATGGAATTGTGAATTTCTTGGCTCGAAATAACAGTAATACTTCGCCCCACATCAAGTACATTTTTTTCGGTACGGGTGGCGCTAACTACTACTTCATTTAATTTTTGTTTGGCAATTAGCGATGTGTCTCGCTGGGCAAAAACGCTTTGTTGTGCAATTAGTAAAATACCTATTACAAACAGGTTCATATAATTTTTTTTCTCCTTTTTCATTTTAATTTTTTTTAAATAAGTGAAACAAAAGGAGTAAAAAGAGAAAGGAAAAGTAATCGCAAAAACGATTTCCATTCTGAGCTCTTTACCCGAAAGCATTGAATTAATTCTGAATTGGCAGGTCTTCTGACTTGCTCCGTTTTGTCTGGCCTTCCCATTCGTTATTTGAACAGTGGCGATGGAATTGACAAAATTTGTAAGAGCTCACAGCAGCGGGAACTGTTCCTGATTTTAACAGGATTCCCTTTTAATTTTGATGTTTAATGAAAAACATCTAAAACCACTTCGGCGACAAATGTATTTATTTTTTGGTACAATAATAGTGTTTGAAAAAATATTTTTTCAAACACTATTAAATTCGATTCTGTCAAAAAAGGCATAAAAAAAATGCAAGCTCAAGAGCTTGCATTTTTTCAATTCGGAAACTATTTTTTCTAATAAAAAATTATTTTTTTGATGGATGTATGTGCCGTTTCTGTATCGGTAATTTTCAAAAAATAAATTCCAGGAGCAATCGTTCCTCTTTGCATCGCGTAAAAGGAACCATTAAATTGGCTGCTCAACAATTGTTTTCCAGCAACATCGTACAGTTGAACCAAATGTTGGTTGGTATTATTTTTACTGAATTGAATAAATACATCGCCTTGCGAAGGATTTGGATAAACAGTAAGGTCGTTATTTTGCACCAATTGCGGAACTGTTGTTACAGAAGGTTGCACTAATAAAGGACGTAAAAATATTTTCACGAAATTAACAGTGGTGTCCATGTAAGCAATTTCTGCAGCTGTACTTCCAGCATACGGAACGTGATCTGCATTGTAAAAAGTATAAAAAGGATTTGGAACACCTACGTGTGTAGCGCGCAAATGCAGCGAATGACTTCCATCTACACGCATAATCGGATTGCCTGCAACTACGATAATCGAAGAGCCATAAGGAACGGTGTGATCAGAATCTCCTTGCATACTCACAAACGGAATTGCGCCTGTTTTTATCCAAGCAGAATCTCCCAAAGCACCACATAAATTCACTACTCCATTCACGTTATCCGAATAACCTGGATTTCCACTTGTGCCTTCCAAACCGCCTAAAGAAGCAATGTTTACATAGGATGGAACTTCGCTGTTTTGAGTTAGATACGCTAAGTGCAATGCCATAAATGCACCCGCAGAACTTCCGCCGGCGAACACATAATTGGGTTGTACTTTATAGGTATTGGTCGTTGCAAAATCTTTTCTGAAAAAGCGAACGGCTGCTTTCATATCTTGAACAGCCCGAATAACAGCCGGTACCGCATGAATTGAATCGAAGGGATAAAATCCCAAACGATAATTAATAGATGCTGTTACGTAACCCATTTTCGCAAAAGTGGTACAGAGCGAAGTTACATCTTGGTCGGTGCTGGCACCGCCGACAAAACTGCCTCCGTGTGCAAAAACAAGAACAGGACGTTGAGAAACAGTATCTCCGACAGGTTGATAAATATCCATCGTGAGTGTTACCGGACTACCAGTATAATCCGTATTAGAGCCATACGTAACGCCAGAAGTAATGGTTACAGAAGAAAATACTTGCGTATAATATCTTCCGTGTGTGGTGTCAATCGGGATGGTTCCTGTGGCAGATGCACTTTGTGCCATCGCACCAACAAATAAGAAAGCCAACATCTTTAAGTAGAAATTTTTTTTCATAGTGAATTTTTTTAAGGTTTATTGAGGGTTGAAAAATTATTTTTTTGAGTGGTATTTTTTAATACTTCTGTAAAAGTAGTTTATATTTTTTAAAAAACATATTCTACGCCGATACCCGGAATAATAGCTTTCGTTTTATACGTTCCGCTAAATTGTGTTTCGATGTTGGTATCTGTGCGTGTAGCCACATCATCATACAAAAAAGACAAATCCACATTTATTTTTTTAGATGCTTTCCAAGTCATTCCTGCACTTAAGCCAATTTTATTGGCATCGGGCGTTTCCGGTGTTAAATAGCCGTTGGGCACTGGACTCAAATCATAATACACTCCCGCTCGT
Source organism: Bacteroidia bacterium (assembly GCA_039924845.1). Classification (NCBI taxonomy): domain Bacteria; kingdom Pseudomonadati; phylum Bacteroidota; class Bacteroidia; species Bacteroidia bacterium. Next base: position 21,024 of record JBDTAC010000068.1, on the reverse strand, counting down.
AAAATTATTTTTTCACTCAACTGATATTGTGCACCTACACGAAAAATAAAAGCATTTTTATAATCTCTCGGCGAATGAATATTTTGAAGTTGTGCGGTAGTTGTTTTAAAAGTGAAAGCCAGCGTATCGTAGGAATTCCAGCCCACATAATTTACATCAAAAGCCAATTTTAATTTCGGATTAACAACGTAGCCAAAACCAATACTGGCTTCAAAAGGCATTACAATTTTACTTGTAAAAGTAGTGGTTGGAAAATAACTACTCAAGGATGCAGGAACCGTAAAATTAGCCGTTCCGTTGGTAATATTGACAGGCACATCGGAGCGAAAATCCAATCCGACAGAAAATTTTTCAGTGGGCTTATAGTAAATGCCTGCGTTGAATCCGTAACCATTTGCGCTACCTTTCAAATTGGCTTCTCCGTAAGTCCCGTTGGTATTTTGAACAGGAATGGCGCGCTGTAATTGAAAAGATCCGATACCAATTACCGCACCCAAACCAATTCCCAATTGCGGGGTGAGTTGGTAAGAGAAAGTTGGTTGGATAAAAATGGTTTTCAAATCAATATTTTGAAGTAAAAATTCTCCTTTCCAATTGCTTGGATATTCTACGCGACTGCCAAAAGGCGTATAAACGCCCAATCCCACATTCCATTTGGCTGTTTTTTTGAATTTAAAATTAGCGTATAAATTAAACGGAGTATCCACTCCTGGTGTCGTTCCTACGTTGTACGTATCGGGCGAAGGAGCTAAATATTCGGTTCTCGGAAAAATAAAATTTCCAGAAACATTTACTGCATTCGTATCCATAAAACACAAAGCGCCAGGATTAAACAAAATGCAGGCGCCATCGAGCAACAAACCCGTGCCGGTATGTCCCATTCCGATTTGTTTTTGTCCTTGCAGATTTACCTGGAATCCGCCTGCTTCAACGGATAGAGCGCTTATTAAAAATAACGAACTGAGTAAAATGTTTTTCATTGAGAAAATTTATTTCCTCAAAAATACTCTTTTTTCGGAAATTGTAATTTTGAATAATAACGAAAAATGGTATTTCGAAAAATTAATTTTTCGAAGACAAAAAAATGGCATCTTTGGTTTTAGTACTATTTTTGAAAAGGAGCGTTCCAAAAAATAATTTTCAAAATATAAACAACGATGCGAATTTCTTTTCTGTTTAAATCGGGATTCATTTTAATGGTATTACTAATCGCTTTTTATTTCGGAAATCCTCAAAATAAAAATGCAGATAAAACGCTTTTAAATCCAAATCTCCAGTCGTTGTTGCTTCATTTTAAAAATACAAATTCATTTCCTGTAAGGATTGATTCTACTTATATGACTAATTTTAGTACGAAAGATTCTTTGGGTGCAAATGAAATAAGATTATTAACCACAAAATGGTTGGACGACAGTCTTGTTATGAACGATGAAGATCGGTTGAGCGATTTTTATAAAATAGATTCGGTAAAAGCAGCGCATGGTTTTTCGAAATGGGCGGAGAAATTAGACATTGGAATGACGAAAAACGCCAATGCGTACGGTTTGCAGAAAATAAATTTGAATCATCATTTGTCGTTATTGATTTGGGCAATTTCTTATTCCAGCTACGAAGCAGACCCTTGGTGGCATACAACGAGTATTAATTTTACAGAATTAAATGAAAATAAGTTGGGAGAAACATTTTGTTTGGGACAAATTTCTTTTTGGATAGATACTCCAAATTCCTATCAATTTATTTTGTCGGGAATTTTAAATCGAGATGGAAAATTAGTGTTGGATAAAAAATCGGAAGAATATAATTTAGACGATTCAACAAAAACACTCGAAAATACGCATTTTGAGTACAGCCTCACAAATAATAAAATTATTCTGAAAGTAAAAAATACGTTTTGAAAAAATAATTTTTCAAAATGAAAAAGCACGAAAATGAAAAAATAAGCACGGGATAAATCCTTTAATACACTCAATGTAAAATCAAAAAAATCGTGTAAATAAAATGTATCCTTATCACAACAAAATAAAGCAACGAATTAAAAATAAGGAGTTAGTAAGGTACGAATACGTGGAGAATTATAAATCAATAAAACCTTGCTTACTTTTATATTTTTCTACCGAGCCAAAAATAAGGCCGATTCGTAAACATCGCTTTGAAGAATATGAATTGATTTTAAACGAATTTGCAAATAGATAAGGATAGAAAATATTCTGCCCCTCAAAAAAATAATTTTTCAAAACGGTAAAAACTTTTGTCTTCGGAAAGATTCTTCACTCCGTTCAGAATGACATTCACATTTTCAAATTAGCAAATTTCCAAATCAATTCTCCATTCTGAATTTTTAATTCTTAATTTATAAGGATCCAATCATTTTCTCCGGTTTTACCCAATCGGTAAATTGCTGATCGGTTAATAAACCTAAATCTATTGCTGCTTTGCGAAGCGTTAATCCTTCTTTGTGTGCTTTTTTTGCAATTTTTGCTGCATTTTCATAGCCGATATGCGTATTGAGCGCGGTAACCAACATCAGGGAGTTTTCTAAATTATGTTGTATCTTTTCGTGATTCGGTTCAATACCCAAAGCGCAATGCTCGTTAAAAGAGTTGCAAGCATCGCCAATTAATCGCGCCGACATCAACAAATTAAAAATCATAACGGGTTTAAAAACATTCAATTCAAATTGTCCGTTCATCCCGCCCACCGAAATCGCAACGTCATTCCCAATAACTTGCGCACATACCATTGTCATCGCTTCACATTGTGTCGGATTTACTTTTCCTGGCATAATGGAAGAACCTGGTTCATTTTCAGGAATTGAAATTTCACCAATTCCACAACGTGGACCAGAAGCCAACAAACGAATGTCATTCGCAATTTTCATCAAACTCACCGCAATCATTTTCAACGCACCCGAAGTTTCCACAATCGCATCGTGTGCGGCAAGCGATTCAAATTTATTTTCGGCGGTAATAAAAGGTAGTCCAGAAAGTTCCGCAATTTTTTTCGCCACCAACACATCGTAACCTTTCGGAGTATTTAACCCGGTACCAACCGCAGAACCGCCCAAAGCCAATTCCGACAAGTGTTTCAATGTGTTTTTCAGCGCTATTATTCCGTGTTCTAATTGAGAAACGTAACCCGAAAATTCTTGCCCAAGCGTTAATGGCGTTGCATCCATCCAATGCGTACGACCTATTTTCACAATGCTTTTGAAGTCTTTTGCTTTTTTATCGAATGTATTTTTTAATAATTCCATATTTGGAATTGTATTTTTGATAATTAATTTATACGCTGCAATATGCATGGCAGTGGGAAATGTATCGTTAGACGATTGTGATTTATTCACGTCATCGTTCGGATGAATGGATTTTTTTTCGTCCATTAACTTTCCGCCCATTAACACGTGCGCACGATTGGCAACCACTTCGTTCACGTTCATATTCGATTGCGTTCCAGAACCTGTTTGCCAAACTACCAAAGGAAATTGGTCGTCTAATTTTCCTTCTAAAATTTCATCGCATACTTTTCCGATGATGTCGGATTTATCTTTCGGAAGCACGCCTAATTCGCAATTAGCAATGGCTGCCGCTTTTTTCAAAATGGCAAATGCCTTGATAATTTCTTCCGGCATGTGTTGTCCGCCAATTTTAAAATTGTCTTTGGAACGTTGTGTTTGCGCGCCCCAATATTTTTCGACAGGTACTTTTACCTCGCCCATCGTGTCTTTTTCGATTCTGAAATTCATGATTTTTAGGTTTTTTTATTCGTGTATTTTTAGGTTTGAAAAATTATTTTTTTGAACGTTAAATTATTTCTAACACCTTTTCAGGCGGACGACCAATCACCGCTTTATTTCCATTTACTATAATCGGACGCTCAATCAATATCGGATTCTCCACCAATATTTTTATCCATTCGTCTTCCGAGAAATTTTTTTTCGAAAATTTTTCTTTGAATAACATTTCATTTTTTCGCACTAAATTTTCAGCTTTTATGCCGAGCAATTTTACCAATTTTTTCAATTCATTTTCAGATGGTGGATTTTTCAAATAGTCTACCGTTTCGAAAATTATTTTTTTGTCTGTTAAAATGCCGCACGCTTCGCGGCTTTTAGAACATCGGTTGTTGTGATATATTTTTATCATCTTTTTTTATTAGTGATTATGTAATGAGGTAATTAAATGATTAAGAAACTAAGAGATAAAGTGATTAGGTTTTTAAATCTTCTTTTAATTTTTTAATTAATCTGTTGAGTAATGCACTTATTTTTCCCATCATTTCATTTACGGAATTATATTCTGTTAGATTAATATAGTTAATTTCATTAGAAATAGTAAGTAATGTATCTACTTCACTCAGAGAACCGGAAGCAATGTACAAGAATTGAATAAACTCTTTTTTAGTATTTCGAGCAGCATCTTCCGAAATATTTGTTGGAACAGAAACTGCGGTTCTTCGCAATTGAGAAATCAATCCGAATTTTCCTCCCTCTGGAAATTTATTTGTAAGTACATAAATACGCTTCACAAATTCAATTGCATTTTGCCAAACAATTAATTTTTTATGCGGACGCTCAATCATTTTTTTCCTCTCTTCTTAATTACCTCATCACTTAATCACCTAATCACTTTTTACGAATTACCAAATTCCATTAAAAATCGTTTTATAAATTCGTTCAAATCTCCATCCAATACGGCTTGCACGTTGGATGTTTCGTATTCTGTACGCACATCTTTAATTAATTTATACGGATGCAACACATAATTTCGGATTTGCGAACCCCACTCTATCTTTTTCTTCGAACCTTCAATAATATTAATGGCTTCGCGCTTTTTACGCATTTCCATCTCAAATAATTGTGATTTTAAAAGCTTAATCGCATTCTCTTTATTTTGCAATTGCGAACGCGATTCTTGATTTTTAATTACAATTCCTGTTGGCTTGTGATACAGTCGTACTGCTGTTTCTACCTTGTTTACATTTTGTCCGCCAGCTCCTCCCGAACGAAATGTTTCAAATTCAATTTCAGATGGATTGATGTCAATTTCAATCGTGTCATCAATCAGCGGATACGCGTAAACAGACGCAAAAGAAGTATGTCGTTTGGCATTGGCATCAAACGGAGAAATGCGCACCAAGCGGTGTACGCCGTTTTCGCCTTTCAAATATCCGAAAGCATAATCGCCTTCAATTTGCAACGTAACCGATTTAATTCCCGCCACATCGCCATCTTGACGATCGGTTTCTTTTATAGTAAATCCATTTTTATCCGCCCACATCATATACATCCGCATCAACATCGCTGCCCAATCGCAACTTTCCGTGCCGCCCGCGCCAGAATTGATTTGTACCACAGCGCTCAGCACATCTTCCTTGCCGCTGAGCATATTTTTAAATTCTAATTCTTCGAGTTTTTGCGTGGCGAGTTTTACTGTTTCGTCCACTTCCAATTCGGTGGCTTCGCCTTGTTTTTGGAAATCAAAAATCAACAATGCATCGTCCATACTTCGCTGTAAATCATCGAAAGCATTGGTCCACATTTTTTTTGATTTTATTTGACGCAACAATTCCTCCGCTTTTTTGGGATCATTCCAAAAATCGGGAGCTAAACTTTTTTCTTCTTCTTCGGCTATTTGTTTTAACTTATGATCGAGGTCAAAGATGCCTCCTCAACGCTTCGGTGCGCTCTTTCAAGTCTTTAAGTTGTTCGGCTGTTATCATGGCGCAAAGATATAAAATTTGTTTTTCGCGAAGTCAAAAAAAAGAGCTTCGAAAAATTATTTTTTTGAACCTCTTTTTTCAGCTTTAAAATTATCCGTTTTCAATTTTTCTTTTGGTTAAAAGTCCTCTTAATTTTCCTATTTTTGTCGCGTTTTTTAAACGTTTCAAAAATTATTTTTTTGAATGAAGATTTTTACCAGCATTGCCGATTTTCCTATAATTATCGTTCCTGTAGTAACCACCGGGACCTTTGATGGCGTGCATTTGGGACATCTCAAAATAATTAATCGTTTAAAAGAAATCGCTACAAAAGAAAAAGGCGAAACCGTTTTACTTACTTTTTTCCCGCATCCGCGGATGGTGCTTTTTCCGGACGATAACGACTTAAAATTATTGCTGACGCAAGACGAAAAAATTCAGTTACTCGAAAAAGCAGGTATTGATAATTTAATTGTCTTGCCTTTTACCAAAGAGTTTTCACGACTTTCTTCCATCGATTTTGTGCGCAGTATTTTGGTGGATGGAATTCACACCAAAAAATTGGTGATTGGTTATAACCATCATTTCGGCAGAAACCGCGAAGGCAGTTTTGAGCATTTAAAAGAATTTGGTCCTTTGTACGGTTTTGATGTGGAAGAAATTCCAGCGAAAGACGTCGAAAATAGTGAGGTGAGTTCTACAAAAATTCGCAAAGCTTTGCAAAAGGGCGACATCCGAAAAGCCAATGAATACTTAGGTTTTCCGTATTTTATCACTGGTAAAGTAGTGCAAGGAAAACAATTGGGGCGCACGCTCGGTTATCCCACGGCAAACCTCGAAATAAGCGACAAACACAAGCTCATTCCTGCCGACGGCATTTACGCCGTAGAAATATTGCACGCAAAAAAGATGTACAAAGGCATGATGAGCATCGGCAAAAATCCAACTGTTGGAGGCACTTCGCGTACAATTGAAGTAAATATTTTTAACTTTGATTCGTCTATTTACGGAGAAGAGTTGGTGATTTATTTTAAAGAATTTTTGCGAGACGAAAAAAAATTTTCAGATTTAGATTCGCTTATAAAGCAGATTGGGCTTGACAAAGAACATAGTTTAAAAATTCTAAATTCCTAAATTTTGAATTCGAAAAAGATTTTTTCCTTTCAAAAAATTATTTTTTTGATGCTGCTTTTTTTGGCTTTTCAAAAACAAGCAAAAGCGCAGTTATTGGATTCGCTTTCCTTAGATACAATGCACGCCTGCACCAGTATCGCGGAAGCGATGAAACATCCCGATGAAGTTAGAAAATTGGTGTTGCGCAGAAAACATTTGGAGGCCTTTCCGAAAGAAATTTTTTTGATGCACAATTTACAATACCTCGACTTAAGTAAAAATAAAATTACCGTTATTCCTTCTGATATCAAGGAATTGAAACAATTGCAAGTACTGCAACTGGCGCGTAATAATATTGATACACTGCCGCCAGAAATAGGCGATTTGAAAAATTTATTTTGGCTCAACGTCAATCAAAATGGACTTTACGCTTTGCCGGCAGAAATCGGGAAACTTACCAATTTGCGCATATTGGATTTATGGAATAACAATTTGTCTTTTTTCCCGGATCAAATGAAAGAGCTGCGCAGACTGAAAATGCTGGATTTACGCGTTATTATTGTGAGCGACATCAATCAAAAACGCTTGAAAAAAATGTTGCCGCATACGTTGATTTATTTTTCGCCAAACTGCCGCTGCGAAGAAGATTTTTAAGCCGTTTTTTCACTCTCGAAAAAATAATTTTTCAAACATCCTTTTTTCACTCTCCAAAACCGCCTTATCAACAATAAAAAAATCTTTATTAACAATGGTAATATCACTTACATAGCGGATATATATTTCTTACCTTTGCAGCTAATAAAAATGAGGATGAGCAGTTTGAAAAAAATAAACAATGCCTTAATTTCAGTGTATTCTAAAGATGGTTTAGAACCAATTGTTCGCCAACTTCAAGCACTTGGGGTGAAAATTTTTAGTACAGGAGGTACACAAACTTTTATTGAAAAATTAGGTGTAAGCGTTGTTCCTGTTGAGGAATTGACATCTTATCCTTCGATACTTGGCGGAAGAGTGAAAACATTGCATCCAAAAATTTTTGGCGGAATCCTTGGCAGACGTGAATTACAAGACGATTTAATGCAATTGGAAGAATATCAAATTCCGGAAATTGATTTAGTCATTGTTGATTTATATCCTTTTGAAGACACTGTAAAATTAGGCGCTTCGGAAAGCGACGTAATTGAAAAAATTGACATCGGCGGTATTTCATTGATTCGTGCCGCAGCCAAAAACTTTAAAGATGTAGTGATTACTTCTTCAAAGAATGATTACTCTTTTTTGCTCGAAACTATTTTAGAAAAACAAAAAGGGCAATCTTCGTTAGATGACCGAAAAGCATTGGCAACAAAGGCTTTTAATGTTTCTTCGCATTACGACACCGCTATTTTTAATTACTTTAATTCTGAAAAAAATAATTTTTTCAAGCAAAGTGTTTTAAATTCTAAAACGCTACGTTACGGCGAAAATCCTCATCAATTGGGTGTTTTTTACGGAAACTTAGACGAAATTTTTACACAGAAAAACGGGAAAGAATTATCCTATAATAATTTATTGGATGTAGATGCTGCCGTAAATTTAATGGCAGAATTTACCGATACTACTTTCGCGATTTTAAAACACAACAATGCTTGCGGAATTGCTTCCGATAAAAATTTATTGACTGCATGGAAAGCTGCTTTGGCAGGCGATCCAGTAAGTGCTTTCGGTGGAATTTTAATTACTAACGTACCATTAGATGTTGCTACTGCCGAAGAAATAAATAAATTATTTTTTGAAGTTATCATCGCGCCAGCCTACGAAGAAAAGGCTTTCGAGATTTTAAAAACAAAACCGAATCGAATAATTTTAGAGCAGAAAAAAGTTTCGCTTCCGAAAAAGAATTTTCGAACACTGTTAAACGGCGTCATCGAACAAGACAAAGATTTAAAAACAGAAACCATCGCAGACATGCGAACGGTAACGCTTGTAAGTCCTACACAAGCCGAATTAACCGACCTTGAATTTGCAAATAAAGTAGTGAAACAAAGTAAATCAAACACCATCGTTTTGGTAAAAAATAAAAAACTTTTAGCAAGCGGTGTAGGACAAACATCTCGCGTAGATGCCTTGCAACAAGCCATTCACAAAGCCACCAGTTTTGGTTTTTCATTGGAAGGTTCCGTGATGGCATCGGACGCATTTTTCCCATTTCCGGATTGCGTAGAAATTGCACACAAAGTGGGAATCAACGCAGTTATTCAGCCGGGAGGATCCATTAAAGACAAAGACTCTGTTACCTATTGCGATGCGAATAAAATGACGATGGTGATGACGGGAACAAGGCATTTTAAACATTAAAATAAATGATTGAGGATTTCTCATTTAGGATTTAATTCTCTTAAAAAAATTTAATACTAACAATTGGATTGGAAATTTTAAATCCTAAATTTCAGAATCCTAAATCGAATAAAAAAAGAATGGGTTTATTTAATTTTTTAACACAAGAAATAGCGATTGACTTGGGAACAGCCAATACGCTGATTATTCACAACGACAAAGTAGTGGTGGATGAACCGTCTATTGTTGCCATTGACCGATTGACCGGAAAAGTAATTGCGGTAGGAAAAGTGGCGCAGCAAATGCACGGAAAAACGCACGAGAACATTAAAACCATTCGTCCGCTGAAAGATGGCGTAATTGCGGATTTCCATGCAGCGGAACACATGATTCGCGCGATGATAAAAATGATTAATCCAGGAAAACATTTGTTCAATCCTTCTTTAAAAATGGTTATTTGTATTCCTTCCGGAATCACGGAAGTGGAGAAACGCGCCGTTCGAGATTCCGCAGAACATGCAGGCGGAAAAGAAGTTTATTTGATTCACGAACCAATGGCTGCGGCTATCGGAATTGGAATTGACGTGGAAGAGCCGATGGGAAATATGATTATTGATATTGGCGGAGGAACCAGTGAAATCGCGGTTATCGCGTTGGGCGGAATTGTTTGCGATAAATCTATTCGGATTGCAGGAGATGATTTTACAGCGAATATCGAAGAATACATGCGCAGACAACACAATTTATTGATTGGTGAACGCTCCGCAGAAATCGTAAAAATAAAAGTAGGTGCAGCGATGGAGGAAATTGAAGATCCACCTGAAGATTACGCTGTACACGGAAGAGATTTGATGACAGGCGTTCCGAAAGAAATCCATGTTTCATATAGAGAAATTGCGGCAGCATTGGATAAATCCATTTCGAAAGTGGAAGAAGCTGTTTTAAATGCGCTGGAGATGACGCCACCAGAGCTTTCCGCAGATATTTATAAAAAAGGAATTTATTTGGCGGGCGGCGGTTCCATGTTGCGCGGATTGGACAAACGTATTTCCTTGAAAACGAAATTGCCCGTTCACATTGCGGAAGATCCACTCAGAGCAGTTGCGAGAGGAACAGGAATTGCTTTGAAAAATGTAAATAAATTTCAGTTTTTGATCAAATAAAAATGACCTTGAAAAAGAGGTTTGAAAAAATATTTTTTCAAACCTCTTTACAGCAGATAAATCATGAGAAACCTTGTTACCTTTATCTGGAAACACCATTTTTTCTTTCTGTTTGCCCTATTGCAGGGCTTCTCCATCTTTTTAATTGTTCAGAATAATAAATTTCAGCGCGCCGGATTTATCAATTCATCCAACAAAGTGGCCGGATTTTTTTTTACGCTTTCATCGCAAGCCAACGAATACCTCAATTTAAAAAATACGAATCAAAATTTAGCAACGGAAAATGCGCGTTTGCACAATTTGTTGCTTTCCTCTTTTATCCAGACCAAGGCAGAAAAATATTGGATTAACGATTCCATACACAAACAAAAATATCAATACATCAGCGCTAAAGTCGTTAACAATTCAACCGATCAACGCAGCAATTATCTGACCTTAGAAGCAGGAAGTTCGCAAGGTGTGAAACCAGAAATGGGCGTTATTTCGGGATCCGGAATTATTGGAATTGTAAAAAATGTTTCTGCTAATTTTTGTTCCGTCATGTCGGTTTTACACAAAGAAACAAAGATCAGTGTGATGATAAAAAAATATGGCGCATTTGGTCCACTTTCGTGGGATGGCGGCGATTATCGTTATGCACAGTTAAGTGATATTCCTGGAAATATTAAACTTCAAAAAGGAGACACTATTTTGACAAGCGCTTACACTGGAATTTTTCCGGAGGGCGTAATGGTAGGTACAGTAGAAAGTTTTTCGACCGTTCCCGGAGAATATTTTTTCAAAGTAAAAATAAAACTTTCCACTGATTTTAAATCCGTAAGTAGCTACGTTTTTATAGTTGAAAATGTGATGAAAGAGGAACAAGATAGTTTAGAAAAAGTTTCGCAAAATGCTCAATGACGTTCTCCGAAATACCGCACGCTTCCTGATTTTAATGCTTTTGCAGGTGCTCATCGTGAAAAATATCGAACTCGGAAAATTCGTAAATCCGTTTATTTATATTTTATTTTTGATGATGCTTCCTTTTACCATTCCCAATGGATTATTGCTGATTATCGCATTTGTAACGGGCTTAACGATGGATATGTTTTACAACACGATGGGAATGCACGCGTTTGCTTGCGTGTTTATGGCGTATTGTCGCCCAAGCGTGTTGCGCATTATTTCTCCACGCGATGGATATGAATTTGGTGCAGAGCCTACTTTGCGCTCGATGGGTTTACAATGGTTTTTACCTTATTCGATCGTGTTGGTACTCATTCATCACACCGTTTTATTTACAGTCGAATTTTTTCGTTTTTCAGAATTCGGATCTACCTTCTTAAAAATTATTTTTAGTTCTATTGCCACCATTATTTTATTGTTCATCAGCCAATTTTTATTTTATAAAGAAAAACAAAAATGAATCGTTTTTCGGAAAGGCAATACGTAATTATTGGTATTTTTTTGCTGGTCGGATTGGCTTTTATTATCCGTCTTTTTTACATTCAAGTCATCGACGATAGTTACAAATTAGATGCGCGCAATCAGGCTTTTCGCTACGTAACGCAATATCCCGACAGAGGATATATTTTTGATCGCAACGGAAAAATTTTAGTGTATAATTCGGCGGCGTATGATTTGATGGTGGTGCCGCACGAAGCAAAAAATATTGATACGATGGCACTCTGCAATCTCATCAATATTTCGAAAGAAGATTATATTGAAAAAATGAAAAAATCTTCGACAAGTCCTAATTCCCCACGTATTCCTTCAGTCTTCGCATCTCAACTTTCGGCGGAAACGTATGCTTTGTTGCAAGAACAATTGTATCGCTTTCGCGGATTTTATGTTGAAACGCGCTCGCTCCGAAAGTATCCGATGAAAACAGCAGCACACGTTTTAGGCTACGTAGGCGAAGTAAGTGAAGACATTGCCGATACCAGTTCGTATTACAAACAAGGCGATTACATTGGTATCAGCGGCATAGAGAAATCCTACGAAAAAGAATTGCGTGGAAAAAAAGGATTGAAAATTATCATGGTGGATGTGCACAACCGAGAAATGGGCAGTTATCAAAACGGGAAATACGATACCATTGCCGTTCCGGGCGCCAATCTCACCTCCTCTATTGATGCGGTTTTAGAACAGTTAGGTGAAAAATTATTGCAGAATAAAGTTGGAAGTATTGTTGCCATTGAGCCCGCAACTGGTGAAATTTTAGCGATGGTTACTTCACCTTCTTATGATCCAAATTTATTGGTCGGACGAGAGCGTTCGCACAATTACGCGCAACTGGCTTTGGACACTATTACAGTGCCTTTGTTTAACAGAGCGTTGATGGCGCAATATCCTCCGGGCTCTACCTTTAAGCCAATCATGGCACTCATCGGACAACAAGACGGCGTGTTATCTCCAAGTACGCATTATTATTGTGATGGCGGTTTTCACATGGGTAATTGGACTGTTAAATGTGATGCGGCGCACGGTTCCCTTGATTTGGAAGATGCGATTGCACATTCTTGCAATACTTATTTTTGCAATGTTTTCCGCAGTGTGATTGACGCGCCGCAATACGATAGAAGTACCGTAGAAGGTTTTGAGGCTTGGAAAAAGGCTATTTTCAGTTTCGGTATTGGTCAGCGGTTGGCGATTGATTTACCCAATGCACTCAGAGGTTCCGTGCCTTCCGTTAATTATTACAATACTTTATTTGGAAAAGGTGCTTGGAAAGCTTCTAATGTTATTTCGCTCGCCATTGGTCAAGGCGCATTGGGCGTAAACCCACTACAACTCGCCAACGAAGCGGCAATTATCGCAAACAGAGGTTTTTATTATATCCCGCATATCATCAAATATATTGGTGATAAAAAAATGCAATTGCCAAAATACACCACCAAACAATATACTATTGTGGATCAAAAATATTTTGGAATTGTTGTAGATGCGATGGCGGAAGTGGTGGAAAAAGGAACAGCCGCTGCTTCAAAAATAAACGGAATTGACATGTGCGGAAAAACAGGAACAGCGCAAAATCCGACGGGAAGAAACAATTCGCTTTTTATCGCTTTTGCGCCGAAAGACAATCCAAAAATTGCCATTTCTGTTGTGGTGGAACGTGGCGGATTTGGTGCAGAAGTAGCTGCTCCTATTGCGAGTTTAATGATAGAAAAATATTTAACGGATACGATTACTCGTCCTGATTTAGAAAAAAAGATTATCGCTGAAAATTTAATTCAATACGTTGAAAAGAAGTAGCACTAAAATAGTAGAAGGAGTTGATTGGACACTTATCATCATGTATGTGATGTTTGTGTGCATCGGCTGGATGAACGTGTACGCCGCCATATACAACGATGCGCACAGCAGTATTTTTGACATGTCGCAGAAATACGGCAAACAATTAATTTGGATTGGAACCGGATTTTTACTCGCCCTTATTATTCTCATTATTGATGTTGATTTTTACACCGCATTTCCTTGGCCCATTTATGTATTAAGTATGTTGATGTTGGTCGCAGTTTTATTCCTGGGAACCACTATTTCTGGTAGTAGATCTTGGTTTCGGATTGGTCAAGTGGCTATACAGCCCGCCGAATTTGCCAAGTTTGCCGTCGATTTGGCTTTGGCAAAATACCTCAGCAATATGGATACGAACATGAATAAATTATCCACCAAAATAAAATCCTTTCTCATTATTTTATTTCCCGCATTACTCATTTTACTCGAAAACGAAACGGGTATCGCCTTGGTTTATTTGGTATTTATTTTAGTGATGTATCGCGAAGGATTATCCGGGAACATGCTTCTGTTGGGCTTTTTGGTGTTGTTGCTTTTTGTGCTTTCTTTGGTCGTCGATAAAATTATTTTAATCGGTACACTTTCTGGTATTGCAGTAATTTTTATTTTGTTAATGAAAAAGAAATTGAAAAATATTTTTTTGATTCTAAGTGTTTTGCTGCTTTCCTGCGGAGCTGTGGTTGGCACGAGTTACGCATTTAATCATTTGCATGGATATCAAAAAAAGAGATTGGATGTTTTTTTAGGAAAAGGCGATGCCAGCGAAAAAACAAAATCGGGCTACAATGTCAATCAAGCAAAAATTTCAATTGGTTCTGGAGGCTTTACTGGAAAAGGTTTTTTACAAGGCACGCAAACAAAATATAATTTTGTTCCGGAACAAGCTACTGATTTTATTTTCTGTACCATCGGCGAAGAATGGGGATTTCTGGGAAGTGCTTTTGTAGTTATCGCTTTTATGTTTTTTATCTGTCGAATTGTTTTTTTGGCAGAACGACAGCGCTCTTTATTCAGTAGAATATACGGTTACGGCGTGGCGTCCATTTTCTTTTTTCACGTAATGGTAAACATCGGCATGACGATTGGATTGGTTCCTGTTATCGGAATTCCCTTGCCATTCTTCAGTTACGGAGGTTCCTCGCTTTGGGCATTTACTATTCTATTATTTATTTTTATAAAATTAGATGCTTCGCGCTTACTCATTTTGCGCTAAGCAATAAAATTCCTTTTGAAAAATTATTTTTTTGAAGCCGTTTTTTTGATGTAGAAAAATATATTTGAAAAAATATTTTTCAAAGCATAGCGTAGGATGTTTTTTTCTTAAAAGATTATATTTCATAACTCCGTTGGAGTAGACAAAAAGTCTAAATTTTATTCGAGATTCGATACCGAAAAAAAATTCTTCGCGTAGATTCTGAATCAAGTTCAGAATGACGATAAATTTTCAATTAGCATCGCTACATCTGCACATATTCAAATTCTCAAATCTAATTTAGGAATACATTTTATCCATTAAATTTTTGTATTTCGCTAAAATAAATTTGCGCTTTAATTTTAATGTAGGCGTTAATTCTCCCGTATTTACGCTCCATTCATCGGCAATCAATGCAAACTCTTTGATTTGTTCCACGTGTCCGAAGTTTGGATTCATTATTCCAATTTCTTTTTTGAAACGGGCAATTACCAAAGGATTTTTAATCATTTCGGCATTGCTTGTGTACGGAATATTTTTCCGATTACACCATTCTTTTAAATATGGAAATGCAGGTATTACGAGCGCTCCAGCAAATTTTTGTCCATCGCCCACCACCATAATTTGTTCCATAAAATGCGATTCCTTAAATTTATTTTCAATCGGTTGCGGAGCAATGTATTTCCCTCCCGAAGTTTTCAATAATTCTTTTTTCCGATCGGTAATTTTTAAATATTTTCCATCTTCCAACAAACCAATATCGCCTGTGTGAAACCAACCTTCGCTATCAATTACTTCCACCGTTAAATCCGGACGTTTGTAATAGCCTAACATAACGTTAGGTCCTTTCACCAATATTTCTCCATCCGCGGCAATTTTTACTTCCACATCTTTAATTATTGGGCCTACTGTTCCGAATTTCGCGCCGCCTTTGGCAGTAGTGTTTACAGAAATAACAGGAGAAGTTTCCGTTAATCCGTAGCCTTCCAAAACAATAATTTTTGCTGCCCAAAAAACACGTGCCAAACGTGGTTGCAAAGGCGCACTTCCCGAAACAATGGCTCTTACGTTTCCGCCCAAAGCTTCGCGCCATTTACTAAAAACGAGTTTGTTGGCAATGCTCAGTTGATACGCGTACCACCAGCCATTTTTGCCATCTAATTCATAACGCAAACCAAGATTTAAAGCCCAAAAGAAAATTATTTTTTTGATACCTTTTAATCCACTTCCGGTAGCAACAATTTTTTCATATATTTTTTCGAGTAAACGCGGAACGGTTGAAAACACTTCGGGTTTAACTTCTTTTATATTATCTATTAATTTATCAATACTTTCCGCATAATAAATAGAAACGCCCAAATACATATATAAATAAGTAAGCATCCTTTCGTATACGTGATTAATTGGTAAAAAACTCAGGGCTTTCGCTTGATTATCAATGGGCGGCAGGTCTTCAACGGCAATTACATTACTCATAATATTTTTATGCGAAAGAATTACTCCTTTTGGTGTTCCTGTTGTTCCGGAAGTATAAATAAGTGTGGCGATATCATCCGGTTTTACCGCAGCCTTTAGAGCATTTAAATTAGTGGTCGAAAAAACTTTTTTTCCAGCTTCTAAAATTTCTGTCCAACTTTTCGCGCCAATTACCGAATCGAATGTAAAAAGATTGTTTATCGTTGGGATTTCACTAGCGATATTTTTTATTTTTAAAAATAATTCTTCGCTCGAAACAAACACCAATTTTACTTCTGCATCATTTAAAATAAAACGATAATCGGCTTCGCTGATGGTTGGATAAATTGGCACGTGAATGGCTCCAATTTGCAACATGCCCATGTCCAAAAAATTCCATTCATAACGATTGTTAGAAATGGTCGCAATTTTATCCCCCGCTTTTATTCCAGCTTGTAAAAGTCCGCAACTTATGAAGTTTGAATTGACAATAAAATCGGCAGTGCTAATTTTTACCCATTCGTTATTTACCTTTGATGCCAAGGCATCCGGCTGTGGAAATTTTTCTGCATAACGCGGAAGAATGTCAAAAATTCGGAAGTCGTACATTGTAAAATATTTTTTTGATTGCTGTCCAAAGTTAAATAATAAAAGTATGCTGATTTCGCTTTCGCAGATAAAAAAAATCTTTTTCGCACGAAGTAAATAGATTAATTTTGCAAGGTTTTTAAAAATTATTTTTTGATGCAAACGAAACCTATTTCTACCCAACTCACAGAAATACTGAATATTTCTTTTCCGATAATTATGGCTCCAATGTTTTTGGTGTCGAATGTAGCAATGACAGAAGCTGCAATGGAAGCTGGAATTGCAGGTGCTTTTCCTTCGTTAAATTATAGAAAAGAAGGCGAACTCGAAACTGTTTTAGATACCTTGAATGCTTCCCAAAAGAATAAAATAGGCACTTACGGAATTAATTTAATTGTGCAACAAACCAATCCTTTGTACAAAAAGCATTTAAAAATTTGTGTCGAAAAAAAAGTTCCATTTTACATTACTTCGCTTGGAAGTCCGAAAGAAGTGATTGAACAAGCGCACGCTTATGGCGGAAAAGTTTTTTGTGATGTAACCAATATCGCGCATGCAAAAAAATGTTTCGACTTAAATTGCGATGGCTTTATTGCCGTTGGACAAGGCGCTGGTGGACATGCTGGACCGTTTCCGTTGCAGGTGTTGATTCCATCTTTGCACCAACATTTTCCTGAAAAACCAGTTGTGGCAGCTGGAGGAATTGCAAACGGAAAAGGAATTTTATCCATGCTCGCATTAGGTGCAGCAGGCGTTTCCATCGGTACGCGATTTATTGCCAGCACGGAAGCAACTGTAAAAATGGAATATAAAAATGCGATTGTAGATTCTAAAATGGAAGATATTGTGCTTACCGAAAGGATTTCAGGAACGCCGTGTACTATTATTAATACACCTTTCGCGAAAAAAATTGGGTACAAACAAAATATGATTGAGCGGTTTTTATCTAAAAATAAAACCACTAAAAAATATTTTAAAATGTTGGTGCAGATTAAAGGAATGAAAGAATTAGAGGCTTCGGTAAAACCTGGAAACTATGATACACTTTGGTGCGCAGGACAATCAGTAGAATTAATTGAAACGATTTCTTCTTGCAAAGAAATCATTGAAAAATTAAAACAAGAAACTTTTTCGGAATACGAAGGCTTGAAAAAATGTTTTTCGGAACGATAATTTCAAATAGTTTTTGGTTTTTACTCTTTGTTATTTAGAAAAAATATATTTCAGAGAGAGGAGTAAGAGGACGGAAGCGAAAATTTCTCGTACTGCATGCGCATTTAAAGACAAAGCAGTTTTGGAGCCGATAAACCCTCCAAATACGAATGCTACTGCGATAATGGCGGCATATCGAATATTGAGATTTCCATTTTTATAATAATTGTATGCTGCTAAAATTCCGATAGGAGGGAGCATCAGCGCCAAACTTGTTCCTTGGGCTTCGTACTGCGACAATCCAATCAAAAAAATTAAGGAGGGAACAATCACGATTCCGCCACCGATACCCACAAAGCCGCTCAAAATCCCTGCCGCCAAGCCAATACAAAGTAATATTATAAAAACAACAGTCATTTTAGTAAAAGTATGGCTTCAAAATTAATTTTTTTTTTTGATTTTTCCCGTATTTCCTTATTGCTTTCATCGCTCCTTTTTTTTTTAGATATTTGCAAACACTCAAACGCAAATGGATACTCGGGAAATTTTAAATGAACTGAAATTAACGGCACAGCTCATGGAGTTGCACAATGAAAACTCGTTCAAATCTGCGGCGATTGCGAATGCAACTTACAAATTAGGAAAAGCGCACGTTGCTTTGGATAGTCCGTCTTTATTGGAAATGGAAGCAAATCCACTTATTGGTAAAAGTCTTGCTGGAAAAATTTTCGAATTGCAAACTACAGGAAAATTAAGCGAATTAGAGGCTCTAAGAAAAAAAACGCCCGAAGGGATTATTGAAATGCTAAGCATAAAAGGCATTGGTCCGAAAAAAATTGCTGCCATTTGGAAAGAATTAGAAATCGAATCCGTCGGAGAATTATTGTATGCGTGCCACGAAAATCGTTTGGTAACTCTAAAAGGTTTCGGATTAAAAACCCAGGATCAAATTAAAAAATCCATCGAATTTTCGGAAGGAAATGCCGGAAAGCTTCATTATTCTTACGCTTTAGAGATTGCCGAAAAAATAATTTTTGAAATCGAAAAAAAGAATGATATCGAATTAATTAGTGTTACCGGTGAATTGAGAAGAAAAAATGAAGTGGTAGACAGTATCGAAATTTTAGTTGGCACACTTACCGAAATAGATTTAAGTGATTTTGAAATACCAAAAACAAATGCCGTAAAAATTATTTATTGCGCTCCCGAAAATTATTTTTTCAAACTCTTCGAAACTACTGGAAGTCTTGAACACGTTAGCGAATTAAATGTGCCTTCGAAAAATTATTTTTCAGAAGAAGAAATTTACGCATCCTTAAAAATGCAATATATTGAGCCAGAATTGCGCGAAGGTACGAATGAAATTCAGTTGGCGCGCGAAAATAAAATTCCGAAACTCATTGAATTAAAAGATCTAAAAGGCATTATTCACAATCACACCACTTACAGCGATGGCACTAATACTTTACGCGAAATGGCTGAATATGCGAAAGAATTAGGTTATGAATATTTGACTATTTGCGACCATTCAAAATCGGCAGTTTATGCAAACGGATTGCAATACGAGCGCGTTTTAGCACAGTTTCAAGAAATTGACAAATTAAACAAAGAACTTTTTCCGTTCAAAATTTTTAAAGGAATTGAATCCGATATTTTGAATGACGGAAGTTTAGATTACGACGAAAAAATATTGGAGCAGTTTGATATCATTGTGGCTTCCGTGCATTCCAATTTAAAAATGGACGAAGAAAAAGCCACGCAACGTTTGCTGAAAGCGATTGAAAATCCGTACACCACGATACTCGGTCATCCCACAGGAAGATTGCTGCTCTCGCGCCCAGGTTATCCTTTGCAGATGGAAAAAATGATTGATGCTTGTGCCGAAAATAATGTCATTATGGAATTAAATTCGCATCCCTATCGCTTGGATATTGATTGGCGCTGGATTTCGTATTGCATCGAAAAAGGAGTGAAAATTTCTATTAATCCGGATGCACATTACAAAGGCGGATACCACGATATGATTTACGGGATTGGCACAGCACGAAAGGGAATGCTTACGAAAGAAAATTGTTTTAATGCCTTGAGTTTGTCGGAAATGGAGAAATATGTTTCCCAACTCAAACAACTTAAATCTGAAAATAAATCATGTTAAATTCGATTGCATATTGGTTGATGAAAAAGCGGATGCACCAAATCGAGCTTTTTATGAAGTATCCTCTTGAAGTGCAAGATGAGTGGTTGAAAAAATTAATTTTTTCAGCGAAGGATACCGAATGGGGAAAAAATTTTTCTTACCACTCGATTCAAAATTTTGATCAATTTAAAAATACCGTTCCGATTCAAGATTACGAAAGTTTGAAGCCCTTTATTGATCGAATCAGAAAAGGCGAACAAAATATTTTGTGGCATTCGGAAATAAAATGGTTTGCCAAATCATCCGGAACCACCAATGATAAAAGTAAATTTATTCCGGTGAGTGAAGAATCTTTGGATGACTGTCATTACAAAGGCGGCAAAGACATGGTTTCGATTCATTGTAACAACCATCCAGAAACAAAAATTTTTAAAGGCAAAAATTTAGCATTGGGCGGAAGTCACGAAGCAGACAATTTGACCAATTACGACGCGCGTCACGGTGATTTATCGGCGATTATTATTGAGAATTTACCTAAGTGGGCGGAGTATTTGCGCGCACCTGATATTTCCATCGCCTTGATGAATGAGTGGGAAGAAAAATTGGAAAAGATGGCGCGCGCTACCATGGAAGAAAATGTAACGAGCATCGCCGGAGTTCCTTCCTGGATGCTGATTTTACTAAGGCACATTCTCGCGTTAAGCGGTAAAAAAAACATTGTGGAAGTATGGCCCAACTTGGAAGTTTTTTTTCACGGAGGCGTAAATTTTAGTCCGTACAAAGAACAATTTAAAAATATTTTTAATTCCTCTTCGATTAGTTATACTGAAACGTACACGGCTTCCGAAGGCTTTTTTGGATTGCAAGATCGACACGGAGCTGACGGAGAAATGCTGCTGATGCTTGATTACGGAATTTATTATGAATTTTTA
>JBDTAC010000067.1 GCA_039924845.1 Bacteroidia bacterium | reverse complement strand
ACAGCACGCAATACGGATTAGCGGCTACTGTTTGGACGGAACATTTATCGCGGGCACACCGCATGGCACAACAAATTCACAGCGGAATTGTTTGGGTAAATTGTTGGTTATTACGTGATTTGAGAACGCCTTTTGGCGGCGTAAAAAGCTCTGGAGTTGGCAGAGAAGGCGGCTTTGAAGCGCTTCTGTTTTTTACCGAACCTAAAAATGTGTGTATTAAAATTTAGTGTGTTTCTTGCAAGGTTTTCATTCCGTTGGTAAAAAACCAACCTAATTTTCTGTCAAACCATTTTTCAAATTTCTTGAAAACGATTTTCAAAGAATTTACTTTTTCCATGCGAATGAGAGATTTAGTACGAGTGCAAGGTACAATCGTTTCGATGCTTTTTTAAGGCAGCGTTTATAAATTATGAACAGGTTTATGAACCGAAATTTTGGAGAAACTATTTATCGGATGTATTTTTCTTTCAGGAATTCTTCAAATCCGGAAAGGTTCGCCATCACTTGTAATTGGCGGTAACGTTCGTGAAAATCAAAATCTGTCAATTGCTTGTTGAGCTCAGCAATGCGGTAGGTATCAAAATTGCGAAGTGCTGTTTTTTCTTCCAAAGTTAAACTGTCGCGCGAAAATTCTTTTTCACGTAAATCATTAATGCTAACGCCTCCGCCGATATCGGCTTTCGAAAAATATTTTTTTAAAAGGTTGTTTCTGTTTTCCATTTTAAAGCAATCTTGATGCTACAAATGTATTCATTTCAGTGTAAAAGAAATGCTTAGAAAAAAGAATATTATCAACAATTCAGTGTGAATTTATTTCGTTTTTTCAGTCTTTGAAAAAATATTTTTTTAAACCTCAAGACCGCACGAATAAAATAAGAAATCGAAGCCTTGAATTTTTCTTTGCTTCTTTCATTTGGTTTAAGCCAAAAGAAAGAAGAACAAAAATAATAGCAATTTTTCAGTCATCAAAAAAATAATTTTTCAAAGCCTTCAAAAGGGAATTATTATTTTTTCGTTTTTATAACGCTGTTTTTTTCAAAACTCGTACCTTTGTCCGATTTTTAGAAAATTTTTGTGATGGCAGTTTCTGATGAAATAAAAAAAGCAGTAGTTATTCTGTTTGCTGGAGATTCCGGAGATGGAATACAATTGGCGGGATCGCAGTTTACCACAACGGCGGCTTTGTATGGAAATGACATCAGTACCTTTCCTAATTTTCCGGCTGAGATTCGTGCTCCGCAAGGTACTTTGGCAGGCGTTTCCGGATTTCAATTGCATTTTGGAAGTGTTAAAATTTATACGCCAGGGGATCATTGCGATGTGTTGGTTGCCATGAATGCAGCGGCGCTCAAAGCCAATCTCAAACAATTAAAAGAAGACAGTATTATCATTGTTAATACAGATGGTTTCGATCCGAAAAATCTGAAATTAGCGAAGTACAACAACGGCGATAATCCATTGAAAAATGGCTCGTTGGAAAAATATAAAATTTACGAAATTGATGTAACCAAGCTAACACGCACGTGTTTGGCGGATTCTGGTTTGGGTACAAAGGAAATGGATCGCTCCAAAAACATGTTTGTGTTGGGCTTTATTTATTGGCTTTACAACCGAACATTAGACAACACATTGGAGTTTCTTCATAAAAAATTTAAAACGCGCCCAGATTTAATTGATGCGAACGTAAAAGTGTTGAAAGCAGGCTATAATTTTGGAGATACTACGGAAACCTTTACCAGTCGCTATCACGTAAAGCCTGCGGTGATGGAAAAAGGGGCCTACCGAAACATTATGGGCAATCAGGCTACCGCGATTGGATTAATCGCAGCAACGCAAAAAGCAGGCGTAACTCTATTTTACGGCAGTTATCCGATTACTCCAGCTTCTGATATTTTACATGAATTATCGAAACACAAAAATTTTGGCGTAAAAACATTTCAGGCAGAAGATGAAATTGCTGCCGTAACATCTGCAATTGGCGCCTCTTTCGGAGGAAGTTTAGGAATAACAGCTTCGTCTGGTCCAGGAATTGCGTTGAAAGGTGAAGCCATTGGTTTAGCTTTAATGTTGGAATTACCATTGGTCATTTGCAACGTACAACGCGGAGGACCAAGCACTGGTTTACCTACCAAAACAGAACAATCCGATTTATTGCAAGCACTTTACGGACGCAACGGAGAATCGCCCGTACCAGTGATTGCAGCTACTTCGCCTTCCGATTGTTTTTACATGGCGTACGAAGCTTGTCGTATTGCGATTGAACATTTAACGCCTGTTTTCTTTTTATCAGATGGATACATTGCAAATGGTTCTGAACCTTGGCAATTTCCGAAATCATCGGATTTACTTCCGATAAAAGTAAATTTTGCGAAAGAAAAATCGCCGGATTCTACTGAGAAATTTCTTCCGTATAAACGGAATGAAAAAATGGTTCGCGATTGGGCAATTCCCGGAACCAAAGGTTTAGAGCATCGTATCGGCGGTTTGGAAAAAGAAAATGAAACTGGAAATGTATCGTACGATCCAGATAATCACGAATTGATGGTGAAAATTCGCTCGGAACGTATCGAAAAAATTGCCGATTACATTCCACTTCAAAAAATAGATGCCGGAAAAGAAAGTGGAAAATTATTGGTGATCGGTTGGGGATCTACTTACGGTGCTATTAAAACTGCCGTGAAAGAGGCCATCGACGAAGGATACAGCGTTTCACACATTCAAATAAAATACATCCATCCATTTCCGAAAAATATCGAAACACTGATTAAAAAATTCGATCAAATATTAATTCCGGAAATGAATAGTGGACAATTGATAAAAGTGATTCGCGAAAAATATTTGGTGGATGCGAAAGGATTCAATAAAATAAAAGGAATGCCTTTTACCGCAAGCGAAATAAAAAATAAATTACTTGAATTGTTGAGCGCATCGTAATGGAAACAAAAATAGAAACAGCTGAATTGAAATTAACCGCAAAAGATTTTGTAACCGATCAAGACATCCGCTGGTGCCCAGGTTGCGGCGATTATTCCATTTTAAAACAAGTACAAAGTGTGATGCCTGAATTGGGGATTCCACGTGAAAATATTGTTTTTATTTCTGGGATTGGCTGCTCTTCGCGTTTTCCGTATTACATGGAAACCTTTGGTATGCACAGTATCCACGGTAGAGCAACTGCGATTGCGAGTGGCTTAAAAGCGACACGTCCGGAACTTAGCGTTTGGATTGTTACTGGTGATGGCGATTCGCTTTCCATCGGTGGGAACCATTTGATTCACTTACTTCGAAGAAATTTTAATGTGAATATTTTGTTGTTTAACAATGAAATTTACGGACTCACAAAAGGTCAATATTCACCCACTTCTCCGCAAGGAAAAATTACAAAATCAACGCCTGTTGGTTCCATTGATCATCCGTTTAATCCACTTGCTTTGTGTCTTGGAGCTGATGCAACGTTTGTGGCGCGCAGTATGGATAGAGATCCAGTTCACTTGCGTGAAATGCTGAGAAAAGCAGATCAACACAAAGGAACTTCCTTGCTCGAAATTTATCAAAATTGCAATGTTTTTAACGATGGCGCTTTTGAAATTTTTACTGAAAAAGGAAGTAAAAAACAAGAAACGCTTTTTCTGGAACAAGGAAAACCTTTGCTATTTGGGCAAAACAATGAAAAAGGAATTCAATTAGACGGATTAAAACCAATTGTTGTGGAAGCAGCTTCCGCGAATAATTTGTGGATACATGACGTACATGATCTATCGAAAGCAGCTTTATTAACACGCTTTTTTGAAGGTGCTGAAACGGAAAATCATTTACCTCGTCCGTTCGGAATTTTTTACGAAACTGATCGTCCTTGTTACGAAGAAGTATTGCAAGAGCAGATTGAAATTGCCGTAAATGCAAAGGGAAAAGGCAATTTAGACGCGCTGCTTTCCGGAAATAACGTGTGGACGATTTCCTAAAAAACACATCCCAAAAATTATTTTTTTAACGTGTCAAAAAATTATTTTTTCAGCGAAGAAAACTTTCTTTTAGAATCAGGTGAAATTCTCCCTCAACTTGAAATTACCTATCATACTTACGGCACATTAAATGCCGATAAATCAAATGTAGTGTGGATTTGCCATGCGCTTACTGCGAATTCCGACGCGGCAGATTGGTGGCATATTTTAGTCGGGGAGAAAAAAATATTCGATCCGGAAAAATACTTCATTGTTTGCGCCAATATTCTTGGTTCGTGTTACGGTTCTTCCGGACCGTTAAGTATTGATCCGAAAACAGAAAAAAAATTTTTCAGCGCGTTTCCGCGAATCACAATTCGGGATATGATTCAAGCACATATTGTGTTGCGAAAAAAATTAGGAATCGAAAAAATACATGCGCTTATTGGCGGTTCAATGGGCGGATATCAAGCGATGGAATGGATGTTTACCGAATCTTTAATTTTTGAAAATTGTATTTTAATTGCTACTTCCGCCAAAGAATCGGCTTGGGGAATTGCCATACATACCGCGCAACGCATGGCGATTGAAACGGATACGACTTGGAAAAACAATTCAGAAAATGCAGGTAAACAAGGTTTGAAAACCGCTCGTGCTATCGGAATGCTGACGTATCGAAATTACGAAGCGTATGTAAAAATGCAAACGGATGAGTCGGAAAACCACGATGCTTTAAAAGCATCTTCCTATATTTTATACCAAGGAGAAAAATTAGCAAATCGTTTTAACACCTATTCTTATTGGCTTTTAACGAAGGGAATGGACAGTCATAACCTTGCGCGTGGACGCGGAAAAATGAAAACTGTTTTGAATACACTAAAAACAAAAACCTTGGTAATTGGTATTTCCGAAGATCTACTTTGCCCGGTTGCGGAACAAAAATTTTTGGCGAAACATTTAGCCAACGCTACGTATCAGGAAATACATTCGTTGTACGGACACGATGGTTTTTTAATAGAAGAATCAAGTCTTACAGAAGTCATTCGTGATTTTCTGAAATAAAAATTTAGCTGAAAAAGGGCTTTCAAAAAAATAATTTTTCAGATGAACCGAAAAAGAATTTTGTGAGAGTAAATGTGTCGAAACCCGCTTCCGGAGAAACCTGCGACAACAGTCATTTGAAAGATTTGCAAGTGGGAATGGAAGTTTCGCATGAACGTTTCGGAAACGGAAAAGTAATGAATATGGAAGGCGTTTTTCCGAATAACAAAGCCACCGTATTTTTTCAAGGCGTTGGACAAAAACAATTGCTTTTGAAATTCGCGAAGCTGAAAATCATGAGTTGAAAAATTATTTTTTTGAAGACGATTTTTTATACTTTTCGCTTTTTCGGATTTTGTCTATTTGAAAAGAATGACACAATTTGTACTTCTTCATTTTTCACTTTATAGTACATTGTATTAAACTTCAATATAAAAACTTGATGGGTATTTTTAAATTCTGATTTGGGGAATAACCAAGGATTTTGAGAAATTAATTCAGTTGCGCTTTCAATTCTAATAGCAAGTTTTCGAACTTCTTTGTCAGAAAAATTTTGCTGTAAATAGTCTATTGTTTTCCGAAGCTCTTCTAACGCATTATTCGTCCAAAAGATTTTATAACCACTTTTCATACAATTTTCTGGCCTCAGAGTGGGACTTTAATTTTCCTTTTTCAGCATCCGAAAGACCTTTCTCAATTGATTTTTGTTCTGCTGCCGAAATTGAATTCCACCAATCTTTATTTTCCGCTCTACGAAATTTCAATAATTTATCTATAATAGATTTATCCTCCAAAGTGGACAACCATTGAATTAATTCGATTTTTTTATCTAAAGTGCTTGTGTTCATAATCATCAAATTTTCTTAATCAAAATTACAAATAATTTTTGAAGACGAAAAAAGGGGTTTGAAAAAATAATTTTCAGGCATCTGATTTCGAATAAAATTTTAGTAAAATGAAGTCGTGATGAGATCGGGATTTCCGAGTGTATACGAGGAAATCACCCGACGAATAGAATCAGGAAGCTAAAATGAAATGAGAAAACAAAGCCTTGAATTTTTGTTTCTTTTTTTTCAAGAAAAAAGAAAATATAAAACACGTTCAAAAAACAATTTTTCGAATCAATTTCTCTAAAAAACGCTCGCAGCAATTTGTTTTACGGCTTCGGATTTCCCCATGGTGTAGAAATGCAAACAAGGCACTTTTTCCTTTATTAATTCTTTCGATTGTGCAATTGCCCATTCAATTCCGGTGCGTTTTACATCTTCGTCTGTTTTGCATTTTTCAAATGCTTCGGCAAGTGCTTCTGGAATATCAATATGAAAAAATTTAGGTAATACTTGAATTTGATTTCTGGTAGTAATGGGTTTTAATCCCGGAATAATCGGAATGGTAATTCCTGCTTCGCGGCAGCGTTTCACGAAATCAAAATATTTCGAATTATCGTAAAAAAGTTGTGTTACAATATAATCGGCACCCGCATCTACTTTTGCTTTCAGGTTTTTTAAATCGTTCGAAAGATTAGGAGCTTCAAAATGCTTTTCGGGATAACCCGCAACGCCAATGCAAAATCCAGTGGGAACGGACTTTTCCACTTCATCGTACAAATACGCGCCATTGTTCATCTCCACAATTTGCTTCACCAAATCAACCGCATATTTATTTCCGTTTGGTTCCGGAATAAAAGTAGGCTCTGTTTTAATAGGGTCTCCGCGCAAAGCGAGGATATTGTCAATACCTAAAAATTGCAAATCAATTAAAGCATTTTCGGTTTCTTCTTTTGTAAATCCGCCACAAATTAAATGCGGAACGGCATCTGTTTTGTATTTATTGATAATGGCAGCGCAAATTCCAACCGTTCCTGGACGTTTACGAATAGACACTTTTTCTAAATAACCACCTTCTCTTTTTTTGTAAATATATTCCTCGCGATGATAGGTAACATTGATGAAATGCGGCTTAAACTCAATAAGTGGATCAATACTTTCGTAGATAGAAAAAATACTTTTTCCTTTTAAAGGAGGTAAAATTTCGAAGGAAAATAAAGTGGATTTTGCTTTTTTAATGTGATCAATAACTTTCATGAAAAGGGATAATGATTAATGAGATTAAAATTGGAATTACACCAACGAAATATCGAACTGCACCAAATCAATAAATTCCTGAACACGTTCTTCTACTTGTTTTTGAGTTAATCCAATCAAACGTTCTGTTCCGAATTTTTCAACCGTAAAAGATGCCATTGCCGAACCAAAAATAATGGCGCGTTTCAAGTTGTCGAAAGAAATATCTTGTGTTTTTGCGAGATAACCGATAAAGCCTCCAGCAAAACTATCGCCTGCGCCTGTTGGGTCAAATACATCTTCTAAGGGAAGTGCAGGTGCGAAAAACACTTGTTCTTTATTAAACAACAAAGCGCCGTGTTCTCCCTTTTTGATGATGAGGTATTTTATACCCATATCGAGAATTTTCTGTGCCGCTTTTACCAAGGAATATTCTCCGGATAACTGACGTGCTTCTGCATCATTAATGGCGAGTACATCCACCATTTTAATAGTTTGCTTTAATTCTTCCAAAGCAATATCCATCCAAAAATTCATCGTGTCTAACACAATTAGTTTCGGACGTGTTTTTAATTGATTGATCACACTTTGTTGCACTTGCGGAGTTAAATTGCCGAGCATCAAAAAATCAGCATCTTGATATTCGGGCAATACAACAGGTTTGAAATCGGCTAATACATTTAGTTCTGTAACCAAGGTATCGCGGGTATTCATATCATTGTGGTATTTCCCTGACCAAAAAAAAGTTTTTTCGCCTTTCTTTAACTGCAAGCCATTGGTATTGACATGATGATTTCTCAAAAGATCGATCGCATTTTGCGGAAAATCGTCGCCGACAACCGAAATAAGATTGATATTTTGGGTAAAATAAGAGGCAGCTAAGGAAATATACGTTGCCGCACCCCCAATAATTTTATCTGTTTTGCCGAAGGGAGTTTCAATGGCATCAAAGGCTACAGTGCCAACAACAAGTAAGCTCATAAAATAAGTTTTAGAATTTTTCACAAATATATTGTATATTTATTTTGATTGTGCTAATATTGCACTCCTTTTTAGGAAATTCTTCCTTAGCTCAGTTGGTTAGAGCATCTGACTGTTAATCAGAGGGTCGTAGGTTCAAGTCCTACAGGGAGAGCAACAAAGACAAGGGTTACAGACGATAAAGTTTGTAACCCTTTTTTATTTGCCCAAAATTTGCCCAAAAAGAGGCTTCTAAATTCTTTTTTGTTGAGAGCATAAGAAACAATTTTTTATTAAAAAAATATATGCAATAAAATTGTATCGCACTTTTCTCTTTTAACAAAGAGTAATATTTAAAAAAAAAAATCTATACAAAAAATATTTTTCACGTTACAAAATTGTAACAAATTGTTACAATTGAGAAAATACTAACGGAATCAAGATTTTATCTCGAAATAAATTAGCTTTGTATTTAAATTAGGAGACAATTTTGACATCATAAAATGGCGAAACAGAAGAAAGAAGTAAAAGGAAAAGCAATTGAAGTAACCCTTTGGGAAGCTGCTAATAAATTGAGAGGAAGCGTTGAGCCAGCCGAATACAAACACGTGGTGTTAGGACTTGTTTTCTTGAAGTTTGCCAGCGACAAGTTTGAGGAACACCGAGCCAAACTCATTGCCGATGGCAAAGGAAAATACATAGAGAAGCCCGATTTTTACAATATGAGCAATGTGTTTTTCTTAGAAGAAATTTCACGGTGGAGTTACATTGTTAAAAAGGCGAGACAAAACGATATTGCTTTAATCATTGATACCGCACTGCATACCATCGAGAAAGACAACAAGGCACTGAAAGGTGCATTGCCCGACAATTATTTTTCTCGTTTGGGTTTAGACATTACCAAATTGGCTGCTTTGATTAGTGAGATTGACAGCATAGATACGCTGAGAGATAAACAGCAAGACATTGTTGGAAAAGTGTATGAATACTTCCTTTCAAAATTTGCTTTGGCAGAGGGAAAAGGCAAAGGAGAATTTTACACGCCTAAAAGTATTGTAAACTTAATTACCGAAATGATTGAACCCTACAAAGGCATCATTTACGACCCTGCTTGTGGCAGTGGCGGTATGTTTGTGCAATCTATTAAGTTTATAGAAAGCCACCACGGAAATAAAAAAGAGATTTCTATTTACGGACAGGAATACACAGGCACTACTTACAAGTTGGCAAAAATGAACCTTGCCATACGAGGCATAGCAGGAAACTTGGGCGAAAAAGCAGCAGACACATTTGCTGACGACCAACACAAAGACCTGAAAGCCGATTTTATAATGGCGAACCCACCTTTTAACCAAAAAAAGATTGGCGGGCAGAAACCGAACTAAAAGACGACCCACGATGGATGGGCTATGATGTGCCGCCAAAAAGCAATGCCAACTATGCTTGGATATTGAATATGGCAAGCAAACTTTCTGAAAACGGAATGGCAGGTTTTATATTGGCAAATGGTGCATTGAGTGGCGGTGGCGAAGAATATAAAATCCGAAGAAAGTTGATTGAAAATAATTTGGTGGAAGCCATTTTGGTATTGCCTCGAAATTTGTTTTACACTACCGACATCAGTGTTACGCTTTGGATATTGAATAAAAATAAAAAAGCTCAAAGCAAAATTATTGGTGATGTAAAAAGACAATTACGCAACCGTTCAACAGAAATCTTGTTTATGGATTTGCGTCAAATGGGAGAACCATTTGAAAAGAAGTTTACTCAATTTTCGGAAGCAGATATAAAACAAGTAGCCGGCACATTTCACCAATGGCAACAAACGGAAATAGAAAATATACCTGAGTATTGTTATGCGGCAAAGCTGGAAGAAATAGCAGCCAAAGATTTTTCGTTGGTACCAAGCAAATACATTGAGTTTGTAAACCGTGATGAGAATATTGACTTTGGTGAAAAAATGCAAGCCCTACAAACAGAGTTTGCCGATTTGTTGAAAGCAGAAGCAGCATCAAAAAATGATTTATTAACCGTTTTTAAAGAGTTAGGTTATGAAATCAAATTATAAACCTATTGGTGATTTTATTCATCGGGTTGAACATCGCAATAAAGATTTAAAAGTCACGAAACTTCTGGGATTGAGTATGACGAAAGAGTTTCGTGAAACTACATCTAACATTGTTGGAACTGATATGTCTGTTTATAGAGTTATGAGTAAATATCAATTTGCTTGTGATTTTATGTCTCCAATACGAGTAAATAAATTACCAGTTGTTTTAAAGTTAGATGATGAACCAAATCTGGTTTCACCTGCTTATCCAGTTTTTGAAATAACGGATAAAAACAAACTTGACCCAGAATATTTAATGATGTGGTTTAGGAGAACAGAATTTGATAGATATGCTACTTTCAAATGTGATGCGGCAATAAGAGGAGGTTATGATTGGGAAGCATTATGTGAAACCTTAATTCCCATTCCCCACCCCGACAAACAAAAAGAAATTGTAAAAGAATACAACACCATTGTAAACCGCATTGCACTTAACAACCAACTCATAAAGAAATTAGAAGAAACAGCACAGGCAATTTACAAGCAATGGTTTGTTGATTTTGAATTTCCAAACGAAAACGGACAACTCTATAAAAGCAATGG
>JBDTAC010000066.1 GCA_039924845.1 Bacteroidia bacterium | reverse complement strand
AGGATTGGCAATACGAATTCTGGGAGAAATTACGGCAGATAAAATTCGTATTTTACAAGAAGCAGATTTTATTTTTATTGAGCAACTAAAAAAATATAATTTGTACAAAGATGTTTGGCAAGCAGGGGCGATTTTTCTTCCAGTTCAATCGGTTGGTGTGATGGGCGATGAAAGAACTTACGAAAATGCGATTGCTTTGCGCGCTGTAACTTCAACGGATGGAATGACGGCAGATTGGTGTCATTTGCCGTATGAATTTTTAGGAAAAGTGTCGAACGAAATTATCAATAAAGTAAAAGGAATAAATAGAGTTGTTTATGATATCAGCTCTAAACCGCCTGCAACCATTGAATGGGAATAAAATAATTTTTAAATCAATATGCAAAATATTCAATTCGAAAAAATAATTTTTTCAAAGACAATTACGAGATTTTGTTTCGTGCTTTTTTTGTTGATGAATTTTGTTTTGCAAGCACAGCAAGTAAATCCGACAATAAAAAAAAGTACGGATTCGACCATTATTAATGGAAAAAAATATTTTTTGCACACGGTTCAAGATGGCGAATCTTTGTATGCGATTGCGAAAACGTATCAAGTGCAGATAAAAGATATTATTGCTGCGAACCCTGATGCCATTGATGGGATTAGCCCGAATGACGTATTGAAAATTCCTGCATCGCAAATAAATACTTCTACTATTACAGTAAAATTGGATAGTTCAGCGTATACGTTCCATACGGTGGTGCACGGCGAAACGTTGTATTCCCTTTCCAAACAAGGCGGAATGAGTGTGAGTGAATTCACCGAATTAAATCCAGAATCGAAAAATGGCTTAAAAACAGGCGAAATCGTTAAAATTCCGCATAAAGAATCTCCTGAGAAAATGTCGGAAACAGAAATGAAAAATGCGAATCCGGCAGTTAAAAAATATGTAAGCGAAAGCTCTCAAAAAATAACAGAACCTGCTGTAACTATTGAAAAGATGGATACAACAGCGCATAAAGTTAATTTTCCGAAAGATGGATATTTTAATATTGCTTTGTTCTTGCCATTCAATTTAGATGGAATTGATTCCATTAATGTGGATGCGATTGCCAGAGGAAATAGTACATTTCCGCCACGCACAAAAATTGCCCTTAATTTTTACGAAGGTGCTTTAATGGCAATCGATTCACTCGAAAAGCAAGGTTTTAAATGTCACGTATTTGTGTATAGTTTGGATGAAAATGACAGCTCAAAAAGGGCGGTCAAAAAAATATTTTTTCAACCCGAATTTTCAACAATGAATTTAATTATCGGACCTCTGTATTCTGTTGCTTTTAATACGGTGGAAAAATTAGCGAAAGAAAAAAATATTCCGATTGTTTCTCCTTTTATTCAGCAAAATAAAATTTTATTAGGTTATTCAAATGCCTTTAAAGCTGCGCCCTCTGGCATTACACAATTGGATGCCTTGGCGACGTACGCAGCAGAAAATGACGCGGATCAAAATATTATTATCATTAAAAATGACAACAACCAAAACAATACAAATGCTGATTTATTCAAAAATAAATTTTCGTCAACATTGAAAAATACACACGCAGAAATCAATGTGGCAAATTTTATTTCGAAGGATTTTAGTGGAGTGAAAAAATATTTTTCGGGTACTAAAAAAAATGTGGTGGTGATGCTTTCGCAAGATCAAGCGTACGTTACTAATTTTCTGAATTCCTTGGAAAATGAGAGCGGAAAAGACAGTGTGATTTTACTTTGTTTGCATGCTGTACAAGGTTTTGATAATCTGGATTTGACGTATTTGAACAATTTACAATTTCATTTTCCAGCGAATTATTTTGTGAATTATTCGGATAACAACACGAAAATTTTTATTGAAAACTATCGCGAAAAATATTTAACAGATCCGGATCGTTACGTCTATCAAGGCTTTGATGTAACTTATTATTGTTTAACTGCTTTGAAAAATTATGGCACTGATTTTATGGAAGAACTTCCGCAAATTAAAATGCAAGGTATTCAAACTTCTTTTGATTTTTACAAAACTTCGCTGGAAAGCGGTTACGAAAACAAAGCGGTTTATATTCTCGAATATAAAAATTTTGAAATAATAAAAGCGACAAAATGATAACGAAAGATATTATTTCTTCTTTCTTTAAAACACTTCAAAACGACATTTGTTCGGCACTTGAAAAAGCCGATGAAAAAAATAATTTTTCAGAAGAGATTTGGCAGCGAGAAGGTGGCGGAGGCGGATGTTCACGCGTTATCCAAGATGGAAAAGTAATTGAAAAAGGCGGCGTTAATTTTTCGGCGGTACACGGTAAGCTTCCTGAAAATATTCAACATGCTTTAAAATTAAAAGCGCCCGGATTTTACGCTACGGGAATTTCCATTATTATACACCCTCAAAATCCGATGGTGCCTATTATTCACGCTAATTTGCGTTATTTCGAGACCGACGAAGGCAAAAATTGGTTTGGTGGAGGAATTGATTTAACGCCGCATTATATTGTGAAAGAAGATGCGCGTTTTTTTCATCAGCAATTAAAAAAAGTGTGTGATGAACACGATACGTCTTATTATCCTAAATTTAAAAAAGAAGCGGACGATTATTTTTTTATTCCACATCGGAATGAAACAAGAGGTATTGGCGGAATTTTTTTCGACCATTTAGTGGAAACTGAAAATACATCTCAAAAAGATATTTTCGAATTTGTGAAAGCTATTGGAAATAGTTTTATTCCTATTTATGGACATCTCATCGAAAAAAATAAAAATATTCCTTTTACAGAAAAACAAAAACAATGGCAATTGTTGCGAAGAGGTAGGTATGTAGAATTTAATTTGGTGTATGACAAAGGCACTAAATTTGGCTTGGACACGGCAGGTCGGATTGAATCAATTTTAGTGAGTTTACCCAAAAATGCTTCTTGGTTGTACAATTTTATCCCCGAAAAAAATTCTCCAGAAGAAAAAACCTTAGATCTTTTGAAAAAAGGCTTGAACTGGGCAACCTAAGGCTAAGTAATTTATAATGAGTAAGATTGTTTGTAACTTGTTTAGGAAATAGATGAAGGAAAACTTGCTTTTTCCTAAAATGCTTCCTACATTGGCAACCTGAAAGAAGATTTGTTACGTTTGAAAAACAAATAAAAAACAGGATTATGATAAGAAAATTACGCTCCAATTATCCAAACACAACACTGAGAAATATTTTTTCATTGTTGTTTGTTTTGTTTCTCATTAACTCAGCAATTGCGCAGGAATTCAGTACTGCCGATTTAGTTGGTTTTGATGCAAACAAAGCCTTGAAAGAGGTGGGTAAAAAAGGAATTCCAGAAAATGATACTGCCAGTTATATTCATTACAAAAAAATGCAGTTTGTTGGTAAAAAACATGGTACTTGGAATCTCAGAATGCCAAATCCTCCTACTTCTTTAGCGGCGTGTAATAATGTGGATTTCGAAACGGGAACTTTTGCAGGATGGACAGGAATAACGGGGTCAAATGCTGCAGGAAATACTCTGCCAATTGTTACGGGCTCTCCGGTCGCTGGTATTGTAGCAGGTTGGCAAACAATAGTAACGGCTGGTACAGATCCTTATGGTTTATTTCCCATGGTATATGCAGGTACATATTCCGCCAAATTAGGAGATACGCGAGCCAACTATCAGGAAGAAAGCATTCAGCAAACATTTGCGGTTACTGCTGCCAATACTAATTTTACGTATGCTTATGCTGTTGTACTACAGGATGGCGGTCATGCCCCAATAGATCAGCCTTTTTTTGATGTTGATATGAAGAATCAAGCGGGTGCTGAAATTACATGCGCTAATTATTTTGTTGCTGCGAGCGCCGGTATTACTGGTTGGCAAACTTCTACACTTGATAATACAGTGCATTTCAAAACTTG
>JBDTAC010000065.1 GCA_039924845.1 Bacteroidia bacterium | reverse complement strand
GGTCATGTATCCTTGGTTAAATAAAACAAGCAAGTAACACAATCACTTTTAAAACCTACAACGCCTTGTACAAAATACAAGGCGTTTTTTTATGTCCTTGAAAAGGCACATTGAAAAATTATTTTTTCAAAGATACTTTTATCCTAATCTGTACGTTTTCGTACATTTGACAACAAAACAATAGCCTACTTATTTATGCAAAAACTCATTTCCTTCTTTGCCTTCCTCTTTTTGTTAGGAAGCATCCCTTCTGCTTCAGCGCAGAATAACTCGAAAAAGAAAGACAATCAAAAAAACATTCTGATACAATTTTCAGGTGTTGCTGTAGATCACGACAGTTTAAAGCCGATTCCCTTCGTCAGTATTATGATAAAACATTCTAATCGAGGTACTATCAGTGATTATTTTGGCTATTTTTCATTTGTGGCGGAAACAAATGATACGATTGAATTTAACGCTTTGGGTTACCGGAAAATTAATTACATCATTTCAGACACGCTTTTAACAGACAAATATTCCTTAATACAAGTGTTGAAGAAAGATACTTTTAATTTGAAAGAAACACTCATTTATCCTTGGCCAACCAAAGAACAATTTGAAGCTGCTTTCTTAAATTTGAATACTCCCAACGATGATTTAGAACGTGCTAAAAAGAACATGGCGCTGGCGCAGAAGAAAGAATTGCGCTATGGATCGAAAATGGATGCAGGTGCCAATTATGCCAATTACATGGAGAACCAAGACAGTAAATTATACAGTACCGGACAATACCCTGTTATTAGTTTGTTAAACCCCCTTGCTTGGGCAAAGTTTATTGAAGCATGGAAAAGCGGGCAACTGAAAGTACAATAATTATCCGATCAAATAAGTGAGAAATAAGTCCCTGAAAAACACTTCCAAGAAATATTTTTTCAATCGAAAAATTAGTTTTTTGACGTGCCTATTACTCTTCTTTTTCCTTCCTTCAAAAATACTTTATGCACAGGACAGTGCAAGTGTATCTGGTTTTGTATTGGCGCAAGATAGTACGCCGATTGAAGGTGTTACTGTTTCTGTTTTTGGATTGGCAATTACACCTGCTTATTCTGATGCACAAGGACATTACCTCCTCAAAATTCCGGCAAACAAAGCGCTTCAATTGGTTTTTTCTGGATTGGGTTACGAGGAAGAAAAAACAACAACGATTGATTTGCAAAAAGGGCGAATGATAAAAATCAACCAACAGCTTTTTCCTTCTGCGAAAAGCAATTTGAAAATATTAGAAGTAACCGACGAACGAGACCGTTCCACTGAAATGACCCGCTTAGATTCGAAATTGATAAGCGCGATGCCCAGCCCTTCCGAGGATTTCAATGCACTGCTGATGACCCAACCCGGTGTGCATACCAACAATGAGTTAAGTTCCCAATATTCTGTGCGAGGAGGAAATTATGACGAGAATTTAGTGTATGTAAACGATATAGAAGTGTATCGTCCCTTCCTTGTTAGATCAGGAGAACAGGAAGGATTAAGTTTTATAAATCCAGACATGGTTTCATCCGTTTTGTTTTCTGCCGGAGGCTTTGAAGCTAAATACGGAGATAAAATGTCCTCTGTATTAGACGTAAAATACCGCCGACCCAGAAAGTTTGCTGGTACGGCTTCAGGTAGTTTATTAGGAGGATCACTCCATTTAGAAGGCTCTTCCGATAATTATCGTTTTACTTGGATTGTAGGTGTTCGACAAAAAACAACGCAATATTTATTGAATAGTTTAGATACCAAAGGCGATTATAAACCTTCGTTTACCGATGTGCAAACCTATCTGACCTATGATTTATCGGATAAATGGGAATTGGATTTTTTAGGAAACCTCTCGAGAAATAAATATTTAACCGTTCCTCAATCGCGTCAAACCTCTTTTGGTACCATTAACCAAGCGCTTGATTTACAAGTGTATTTTGGTGGACAAGAAGTGGATCAGTTTGAAGCAGGGACGGGAGCTTTTTCGCTCATTTACCATCCAAATGAAAAAACGAATATCAAATTTATTGCTTCTGCCTACAAAGATATTGAAGATGAAACGTATGATATTCTTGGGCAATATTACATCAATCAATTGGAAACAGATTTAAGTAAACCCACCTTCGGACAAGTAGCGTACAATTTAGGAGTAGGTTCTTTTTTGAATCATGCACGTGATTATTTGAATGCTACTGTTTTTAGTCTTGCCAATAAAGGAACCATTAATTATGGGAAAAATCAATTTTTATGGGGGCTAACCTATAAACTCGAAAACATCACCGATCAGCTTAGCGAATGGAACATGATTGATTCCGCAGGCTATTCACTGCCACAAACACCTGCCAACGAAATTACCTTGCAAAACGTAGTGAAAGCAAACAATACCATCCTTGCCAATCAAGTAGAAGGATATGTTGAAAATGTGTGGACAAAACAATTGAAGGATACCTCGCACATCACTTTAACAGCTGGCATCCGTAGTAATTATTTAGACCTCAATCATCAAAATGTAGTTAGTCCACGTGCCACGTTTGCCTTCAAACCACATTGGAAAACAGATATTTTGTTTCGCGCTTCTTCTGGCTTTTACTATCAACCGCCTTTTTTAAGAGAGATGCTCGATTACAGCGGCAACCTGAACACCAACGTAAAAGCGCAACAGTCCATTCATTATGTGCTGGGCAGCGATTTGAATTTTAAGGCTTGGGATCGCCCCTTTAAATTTACGGCAGAAGCTTTTTACAAAGCCTTGAATGACATTGACCCTTACGAAATTGACGATGTACACGTTCATTATTTTGCCAATAACGATGCAAAAGGTTATGTAACTGGTATTGATATGAAAGTGAGTGGAGAGTTTGTGCGAACACTTCAATCTTGGGCAAGTTTATCCATTATGCAAGCGCGCGAAGAAAGTCCAGATTACAGTTATTATACCTTTTACAACAGTGCAGGACAACAAATCATTCCGGGATATACCTATAACAATATTGCTACTGATAGTGTGAAACACAATCCTGGTTATATCCCGCGCCCAACCGACCAATTGGTAACGTTCAGTATCTTTTTTCAAGATTATTTACCAAAATTCCCTGATTTTAAAATGCACTTGGGTTTGATTTTCGGAAGCGCATTGCCTTTTGGTCCGCCAGATCAAATGCGTTATAAAGACACCTTAAGAATGCCGCCTTACCGAAGAGTGGACATCGGCTTTTCGTATCAAATTTTAAAAGAAGGGCGGAAACTTTCTCCTCACAATGCTTTTAATCATTTAAAATCCATTTGGCTTGGCTTGGAAGTATTCAATATTTTAGACATCAACAATACCATTTCTTATACTTGGATAACCGATGTAAATGGCAGGCAATATGCCGTTCCGAATTACCTTACCACGCGTGAAGTAAATTTACGTTTGGTGGTTGGTTTTTAAACGGTTGAAAAAATAATTTTCGAAACGATGCTGAATGGCTTAATAGAACAATATGAAAAGTACAAAAATTACTTCCCCGCAGATATTTGGGCATATCTCCTTATCACTATTATCATTATTGTAGGTGTGTTGTTTTTTGTTTGAAAACACAATTTTGTAAACCTATTTTTCGGGTATCTTATTTCGAATAAAGTCCTGTCTTAAATCCTCTCCAAAGAAGAGGAATTTTTTAATACTCCCTTCTCCTTTGGAGAGGATTTTGGTGAGGCTTCTAAAATGAAACATTGCCAGCGCGCGTTCAAAAAATATTTTTTCAATCTGCACATACGCACATTCTCAAATTTGCAAATCATTCCACATTTTAAATTAAACATGCCATACGTTCATCTGCGCGTGTCATAAGTTCAGCTGCGCGTGCCATAAGTTCAGCTGTGCGTGCCATACGTTCATCTGCGCGTGCCATACGTTCATCTGTGCGTGCCATACGTTCATCTGCGCGTGCCATACGTTCATCTGTGCGTGTCATAGGTTCAGCTGCGCGTGTCATAGGTTCATCTGCGCGCGCCATACGTTCAGTGTAACTTGCCTCATGTTAGGCTCAACTTTTAATGTGCTTATGCAACATTATCAGCCACTTATCCCTAAATACCCACCACTTATGAAGTTTTCGCTTATAAAACAATAAAATACATTTATCCTTACATGCAAATTAAAAAAAAGGATAAATGAATATCTCTAAAAAAATAGTTTTTGTATTGATTTTGTTTGTAGTATATCTGCCAGTTACAAAAGCGGCGGTTACAATAACGTCAAATTGTATTTCATCATCCTATACTGTTTACCCAGGCAATACTGCTCAGCAAGTTGTAGAACTTAAAGTGAAATCGAATACCTCGGGTTATTTTATTTATAGCTTGACAATAAATGCCTTAGGCTCCACTGCTATCACTACAGATGCAAGTAAAATACATATTTATTATACAGGGACTATGGCTACATTTTCTACTGCTA
Organism: Bacteroidia bacterium; assembly: GCA_039924845.1. Classification (NCBI taxonomy): domain Bacteria; kingdom Pseudomonadati; phylum Bacteroidota; class Bacteroidia; species Bacteroidia bacterium. The sequence continues at coordinate 33,138 of JBDTAC010000065.1, read as the reverse complement.
CTGAATTGATAGCTGGTGGTTCTGCTCCAGCCTTAGCTTCCACTGTTTATACTGCTACTACACCTTATTCAATAGCTACTACAGGTACGCACTATTATTTTTGGATAGCGTATGATGTAAGTGCGAGTGCTGCTGGGGGAGATGTTTTAAATGCTCAATGCACCAGTTTCAATATAGGTACTTCGTCTCCAGGTACTAGTACTCCAACACCAATACCAACACCAACAGGTGTTTTAACAGTAGCAGCGCCTCCAGGTGGTGTAAGTTCTCCAAGTATTTGGTTTGAAGCCAATACAAACGTTACGCCTGCAACAAATGGCTCTACAGTTACTAATTGGAATTCGCTTACAAATGATATTCTTTTAACACAAACAAATACAGGAGTTGGTCCTGTTTATACCACTAATGCTGCTAATTTTAATCCGGCTGTTAGTTATACCAATAATAGCCCTGTTAGTTGGTATGGTTCAAGTACAGATGTAGAAGCACTTGACGATGGAAGTTCTGGTGCTGATAGTTGGACAGAACAAGAGGGTTTTGTAGTACAACAATTAAATCCTGCTATTGAAGGGTATGTTGGAATTGTTCACGAATGGAAACAAGATAATCTGGACTTAGGCAGAGAAGAAGTATTTGGAACTGGATTATATTCTGAGCATGAAGGAGGCAATGATTTTTCGAATGCAGCAGCAGAAACATATATCAACGGAGTTCAAACACTTTCTCATGCTTACTATTGGAATTTATGCAGAGTAACAAGAAGCGCGGTAACTACAAGTGCAGGCTTTCAAATTGGAGAACAAGATTTAGGACATCCAGGTGATGCAAGTAATCATCCTCGTTTTTCTTGGGGGCTTATAGCCGAAACAGTATTTTATCCAGCTACATTAACTGCAGCACAAACCAACAAAGTAGAATCTTATTTGTCTGTTAAATATGGTCTTACCCTCGGTGGTAATGGTGCTACCACTATGGCATATACCAGCCCAAATGCTACTACTATATGGGCTGCAGGAACAGGGTATCATTACAATGTTACTGGGATAGGTGCCGATGTGGCTTTAGAAGGTTTAAATCAGCCTAAATCTATTACAACAGGAAATACTATTAGTGATGTCATTAGTATGGCAAATAGCAATTATGCAGCACCTGTTACTATGGCTGATGGTACTTATTTGATTTGGGGAAACAATGATTCTGCACTTTATGCAGGAGGTAGTAAAAAGTTTTCATCCTTATGGATGGTTCCTGTAGGAACTCCGATATATACTCATGGAGGTCCTTCCACGGCTATTTATGATCAAATACAACGTGTATGGCGTACACAAAAAACAGGAGCTCCCGCAGGCAATGTTATTATTGCGGTGGATATGAGCCAAGTTATGGGACCAGGTGGTTTAGGTACCAATGCCAATGCAGATGTAGTATTGTTGGTAGATAATAATGCTAAATTCGGAGATGGCTCTGCAGGAGAATATACTATTACGCCCAATGCAGGTTATCCTGCAACGAGCGGTACTATTTATTTTAGTGTTCCTTATAGTGATTTTTCGGCTGTTGGTTATTTTACAATAGGTTCTATTAACCAAGCGGCAGCTCCATTGCCTATTAGTTTACTTTCTTTTACTGGAGCTTGTAATAATGGTGTAACCACACTTAATTGGAGTACTGCTTCGGAAACTAATAATCATTATTTTACCATTCAAAGTACGGTGGATGGTAGTAATTGGACAAACGTGGCAACTATTCCGGGTGCAGGAACAACCACACAAACAAAGAATTATTTTTTTACTCTTAATGAAACTTCGGGAACCAATTATTACCGTCTTTCTCAAACTGATTACGATGGAAACACCGTATCCTTTAATACGATTGATGTTACTTGTAGCGGTAATGCGGAGAAGAGTTGGGTTGTTTTCCCAAATCCGACTAACGGACAATTTACGTTGCAACTTAACGGTGGTATGGAAAAGGATGTGCAGAGTATTCAAATATACAATGTGTTAGGACAAGAATTGTTTTCTGTTTCTGCTGATAATACAGTTATACAAGCTATTCAAAATATTGATTTATCTCGATTCTCGAAAGGAATGTATTTCGTGAAGGTGCAAACACTAAATCAAGTGCAAACTAAAAAAATAATCGTTCAATGAATTGGGAAATAAGCGTTCATTCCAAGATATTTTGGACAATGTTGTCTGTTTGTTCCCTATTGTTGATTTTGTATTTTATAGCATAAGAAACAATTTATTCAGCTTAAAAATATTCCGTCGCTTTTGGTCCTTGGTTAAAAAGCAAATCCACAATGCTTAAATTGGGAATAAATCCGTGTTTGCTTTCAAAAACCTGCGTATAAGTTTTTGCTTTATAGACAAAAGGTTCAGCGCTTTTTCTGGGGGTAATTTTATTTCTGAAATCCAACACGCTTTCATAATTCTTTTCGTAAGCAATTGTGTTTTTTATACTCGGATTTATCTTCAACAATTTAAAAAGCAAGATTAAAAATTCGTCGTTATAGTCCTTCAAAAAAATATTTTTTTGAGAGCGATAAAAAGGCGCGAAATCATCTTCATAAAACTCGAAAAAAGGTGAACGCCGATATGCTGATTGCATGGAACGCCAATGCAAATGCTGCCAATTGTGATCGTACGCAATCCGAATATCCTTTGTTAAGGTGCGAATTGAATTTTTTTCAATCGGAATACTTAAACTCAATAAACCGTTGGCGCCGTATATCTCGCAACGATTGCGATAGGTTTGTTTCGGGAAATGTTCGAACGCTTCCATCGAAACACTTGGATGCTCCGTCAGTATTTTAAAAAACGCGATAGGAGGAAGGTAAGCTGATGAAACGATTGCTGTTGTTGGCATTTTTGTTTTTTCTAATATAATAGAGCGGCTCAAAAATAATCAAATCCTTGCAATTTTTTTCCTACTTTTGAAAAATGAATTTTTCATCTTCTCTGATTGAACAAGCTGTGGAACAATTTTCGCGCCTGCCAGGCGTAGGAAAGAAAACCGCGCTTCGTTTTGTATTGCATCTGTTAAAGCAAAATAAAACGGATGTAACCAATTTTGGAACTACTTTTTTGCGTTTGCACGATGAATTGAAATATTGTAAAAATTGCCATAATATCTCAGACACAGAAATTTGCGGAATTTGTTCTTCGGGAAATCGAGATCGCTCTACACTTTGCGTAGTGGAAGATATTCGCGATGTGATGGCAATTGAAAATACATCGCAATACAAAGGATTGTACCATGTTTTGGGCGGAATTATTTCTCCAATGGATGGAATTGGTCCATCCGATATAACGATTGAATCGCTCGTGAAAAAAATTTCCGAAGGCGAAGTAAATGAAGTCATAATGGCGCTGAGTACCACGATGGAAGGCGATACCACCAATTTTTATATCTATAAAAGATTGAAAGAATATCCAATTCGTATTACCACAATTGCCCGCGGAATTGCAATTGGCGACGAATTAGAATATGCCGATGAAATAACGCTCGGTCGCTCTATTGTAAACCGAATGCCGTATGAAAATTCGCTTACAATAAAATGAAAATCAGCATCATCATTGTCAATTACAACGTCCAATATTTTTTGGAGCAATGCTTGTATTCTGTTCGCAAAGCTTCGGAAAATATAGAAGCAGAAATTTTTGTGGTCGACAATCATTCGGTTGACGGATCGGTTGCGATAGTGAAAGAAAAATTTCCAGAAGTAATTTTAATTGAAAACAAAGAAAACACAGGTTTCTCAAAAGCCAATAATCAAGCCATTCTCAGAGCAACAGGAAACTATATTTTATTATTGAATCCAGATACGTTGGTAGAAGAAGATACCTTTCGAAAAATTATTTTTTTCATGGACGAACATCCGGAAGCCGGCGGTTTGGGCGTAAAAATGTTAGACGGAAAAGGAAATTTTTTATCGGAATCAAAACGCGGATTGCCCACGCCTTGGGTGGCTTTCTACAAAATATTTGGTTTTTCACAAGTATTTCCGAAATCGAAAAAATTTGGAAAATACCATTTGGGATTTTTAGATAAAGATAAAACACACGAGGTGGATATCCTTTCGGGCGCTTTTATGTTGCTTCGAAAATCCGTGTTGGATACGATTGGTTTGCTGGACGAATCTTTCTTTATGTATGGCGAAGACATTGATATTTCCTATCGCATCAAGCTCGGCGGATTTAAAAATTATTATTTTCCGGAAACTCGCATCATTCATTACAAAGGCGAAAGCACCAAAAAAAGTAGTGTTAATTACGTATTTGTATTTTACAATGCGATGATCATTTTTGCGAAAAAACATTTCTCCAAAAAAAATGCAAATTTATTTTCGACGCTCATTAATATGGCTGTTTATTTACGCGCTTCAGTGGCTTTGTTGATGCGCTTTTTGAGGAAAATAAGTGTGCCTTTTTTTGATGCTCTTATTTTATTTGGAGGACTTTTTTTATTGAAAAAAATATATGCCGAATGGATTAAATTTCCGGATGGCGGAACATATCCCGCCCTTGTCATAACGCGTATTTTACCGCTTTATATTTTCATTTGGCTAAGCGCTATTTTTGTAAGTGGCGGATACGATTATCCGATAAAAATCAAAAAAATTATTCGCGGTATTTTGTTGGGCTCTGCTGGAATTCTGATTGTTTATGCCTTGTTGCCAGAGTATTATCGTTTTTCGAGAGCCATTATTTTACTTGGAACTGTTTGGGCAATTGTCGGATTGGTATCCGAACGTTTTATTTTGCATCTGCTTAAAATAAAAAATTTCGAACTTAATTCCACCGAAAAAAAACGAGTATTAATTGTAGGCGAACAACTCGAATGTGAACGTGTTCATGCTTTGATAAAGCAAATGGAAATTCATCCGAAATTTATTTCTTACGTGGCGCCCGATGGATATCCATACGATCAAAAAAATAATTTTTCGGGGAGTATAAATCAGTTGAAAGAAATTATTGAAATTTATAGAATTGATGAAATTATTTTTTGCGCGAAAGATTTAAGTGCACAACGCATCATGGATCAAATGTCGCAGCCGATGAATGCAGACATTGAATATAAAATTGCACCGCCCGAAAGCCTTTCTGTGATTGGAAGTAATTCCATTCATGCATCTGGAGAATTGTACGTAATTGATATTAATTCCATTGCGAAATCAGCTAACAAACGGAATAAGCGTTTGCTCGATTTTTTAATAAGCCTTTGTTTTATAATAACGCTTCCGCTGAATATTTTTATCGTGAAAAATAAAAAAGGCTTTCTGAAAAATATTTTTTCGGTACTGTTTGGAAAGCTTTCTTTTGTAGGTTACACGTCGAATACAAGCGTTCAAGAAAAAAATAAATTAAAATTACCGGAAATAAAAAATGGCATTTTAAATCCGACAGATGTATTGTCGAAAAAAAATATTTCGGAACAAATGTTGAACGATATGAATATATTGTACGCCAAAGATTACAAGCCTTTCAGCGATATTATTATTATTTGGAAAAATTTTAAAAAATTAGGAAGAAGTTTTAATTGATTTAAAAATTGGAAGATTTACCAATTATCTTACTGAAATAAGAAATCGGCATCTTGAATTCTTCTTTGTTTATAAGACAAAAGAAAGAAGATAAAAAAAAGGATAGAAAAAATAATTTTTCTATCCTTTTAAAGAAGAACTAAAATCAATTATTTACTTGCCGCAGCGTCTTCACTTTTTCCAAACTTATAATTCAAGCCAATTACAAAAGCCCCGTAAGCCGAATTAGTTGGAGCATATTTAGGATAAGCAATTGGATCACTTAAATTTTGTCCTAAGCCGTCAACACCTTTTAAATCGGTTAAACCGTAAGCAAAACGCAAACCTGCTGTTAAAAATAAATGATCGCTCAATTTGCTGTCAACGCCAAAACCTAAAACGGCAGCGATATTGCTTGTCGCGAAATAATTAGAAACATCTATAGCACTGGGATTCATCGAATTTTTATAAGTAGCGCTATTTACAATTTGATATTCTGGTCCGATTTCAACATACGCACCTTTTGATTTATAGCGAAACAAAAGAGGAATGGAAAGTTCGTTCAAAGAATTGGTAGAAGTATAAGAAATAGAACCATTTGTACCAATTTGTCCCGAATATCCTTGCACGTGTTCGCCTTGCAAAACATTTAGCAGTATACCCACGTGCTCGTTAAATTCCATGCGTAAATCCAAGCCGTAATCATACCCAAAAGCGGCTTTGTAGTTTAGCGAATTTCCAGCATTGGAAACATTGGTATTAAATAGCCAAGTGGATGCTGCCGAACCACGAACTCCGATATAAAAACCTTGTGCTTGAGTACTTGTTGCTGCAATGAATGTACAAGCAGCTAAAAAAAATATTTTTTTCATAGGATTGTTTTTTGAGTGAAACAGATATTGCTTTTTCATCTATCTTTGAATGGTTTTTTATTAAAAAAAGACAAAGCGAAAGTATAAAAAAATAAAATGAATATGAAATTATTAGAAGGAAAAATAGCACTTATTACTGGAGCCTCTCGTGGCATTGGGAAAGAAATCGCGAAAAAATTTGCGGAACAAGGTGCAAACATCGCTTTCACGTATTTATCTTCCGTTGAAAAAGGACAAGCTTTGGAAGAAGAATTGAAAGCGTACGGAATAAAAGCAAAAGGATATCGTTCGGATGCAGCCGATTTTAAAGCCGCGGAAGAATTAGCCAACAACGTTGTTGCCGATTTCGGAACGATAGATATTTTAGTAAACAATGCCGGAATTACACGCGACGGTTTGTTGATGCGAATGACCGAAGAACAATGGGACACCGTAATAAATGCCAATTTAAAATCGGTATTTAATTTGACAAAAGCGGCGCAAAAGCCGATGTTGAAACAACGCAAAGGTTCGATGATTAATTTGACTTCGGTGGTGGGCGTAAAAGGCAATGCCGGACAAGCAAATTACGCGGCTTCTAAAGCTGGAATTATAGGATTTACAAAATCGGTTGCCTTGGAATTAGGTTCTCGAAATATTCGTTGCAACGCTGTTGCGCCTGGATTTATCGAAACAGAAATGACAGCTGCTTTGGACGAAAAAGTAGTGCAACAATGGCGCGATGCCATTCCTTTGAAACGCGGTGGAACAGGCGAAGATGTAGCCAATTTGGTTTTGTTTTTAGCATCGGATATGTCGGCGTACATTACCGGGCAAGTTATTAATGTTTGCGGTGGAATGCTGACCTAAAAACGATTTGAAAAATTATTTTTTCGAAGCCGAAATTTTATTGAAAAATTATTTTTCTACTGTGCAATTTATCTGAAATGGGATTTACCATCATCACCGAATATCCTTTGTGGTTCAGCATTTTTTGCATTTTGCTTGGTGCTTTGTATTCTTTTGCTTTGTATTTCCGAGAAAAAGGCACGTACGCATTTTCGAAAACAATTTTAATTTTAACCGCATCATTTCGTTTTTTGACGGTTTCTTTTTTAGCATTTTTACTTTTATCTCCACTCTTAAAAGATACTTCTCGAACTACCGAAAAACCTATTATTGTTATTGCTCAGGATAATTCTTATTCTTTAATACTGACAAAAGATTCTTCTTTTTACAAGAATCAATACAAAGAAAATCTTCAAAAACTAATTGCGCATTTGTCTGATAAATACACGGTTGAAACATATTCTTTTGGAGAGAAAATCACGCAAAATATCAATTATCAATTCAATGAAAAGGAAACAGATATGGCTGCGCTTTTCGGCGAAATAAACGATCGTTTTAAGAATAGAAATTTGGGCGCAGTTATTATTGCATCCGACGGAATTTACAACAAAGGCAGTAATCCGATTTACGCTTCCGAAAAAATAAAAGTACCAATTTACACGGTTGCGATGGGAGATACGACCGTAAAAAAAGACCTCGTTTTACAAAAAGTAGAACACAACAAAATCGCTTTTCTGGGAAATACTTTTCCGTTGGAAATTGTTTTGCAAGCCAATCAGTTAAAGGGCGAAACGAGCACACTGACTGTTACAAAAAATAAACAAGTTTTATTTACGAAACCCATATTTATTTCGGATAATTCTTTTCATTTAAATGTTCCGGTAGAATTAAATGCGGATGAAAAAGGCACACAACGCTATCACATCGCGCTTACGGAAGCAAATGGCGAAACGAATTTAGAAAACAATTCACAAGATGTTTTTGTGGAAGTGGTAGATGAAAAGCAAAAAGTGTTATTACTTTCGGATGCGCCAGATCCTGACATGGGTGCGCTGAAACAAGCCATTGATGCAAATCAAAATTACGAAGCGGAAGTTTATTTATTGAGCGATTTTACGAAACCTTTGGCGGCGTATAATTTGGTGATTTTAGATCAATTGCCTTCCTTAAAAAATAAATCAATTCCATTGTTGAAAAAAATAGAAGAGCAACATATTCCGGTGATTTATATTGTAGGTTCACGTTCTGCTTTGCCCGAATTTAATGCCTTACAGACTGGTTTAAATATATCTTCTCTGACTTCTCAAACAGATGAAATCACGATTTCTTACGATGAAAACTTTACGCTTTTTACGCTGAGCGATGCGTTCAAAAATTATTTTTCGGAGCTGCCTGCAATGAAATCTCCTTTCGGAAATTATAGAATGGGCGCGGCTGCCAACGTTTTGTTTTATCAAAAAAATGGCGCAATTACTACTCAGAATCCATTGATTGTTTTCAATCAAAATGCAGATAAAAAAAATGCAATAATTGCTGGAGAAGGTTTGTGGAAATGGCGTTTACACGATTACTCTGACAATTCCAATTTTGATTTTTTTCAAGAATTAATTGATAAAACCATACAGTATTTATTAGTGAAAGAAGACAAAAGTTTTTTTCGCATCAATGCCAATCATACTTTTAACGAAGATGAGCCAATAACAATGGATGCAGAAGTGTATAACCAAAGTTACGAGTTGATAAATGGAGGTGATGTATTGATTCATTTTACAAACGATGCTACCAAGAAATTTGATTTTACATTCAGTAAAACTTCCAATGCGTATCATTTGGAAGCAGGCGAATTGCCGACTGGAAATTACACGTACGAAGCCACTACAAAAGTGGGCGATAAAATGTATTCGAAACGCGGTGCATTTGTAATTAATCCTTTGCACATCGAAGCGGTAAACGCGGTAGCGGATCATCAATTGTTGTATCAATTGGCGCATTCGCACGACGGCGAAATGGTGTATCCGCAAGACTTGCAGAAAATTTCCGACGCATTGGACAAACGCGACGATTTAAAATCGGTAGTGTATTCCGAAAAAAAACTTTCTGATTTGGTAGATTTGAAAGCAGTATTTTTTCTCCTTTTATTTTTACTGAGTGCAGAATGGTTTTTGCGAAAAAGAAATGGTGCGTATTAATCGCTTCAAAAAAATAATTTTTCGAAGTACCTTTTTTGAGAAAAAAACTTAGCGTCTTTTTTCGTCAGCTTCTTTAATCACTAATTTTTTTCCTTTTAAATCCTTGTCGTTAAGGCTTTCGATGGCTTTTAAAGCATCTTCTTTTTTCGCCATTTCCACAAAAGCGTAACCTTTCGATTCGTACGTAATTCGATCGTACACAATTTTGGTGGAAATAACTTCGCCGAAGCGCGCGAAAATACTTTCTAACACAAATTCATTGATGGATTCTTCGATGTTGGCAACAAATAGTTTCATAGCGACGACAAATATAAATTTTAATGTTCAATTTTAAAATAAATCAAATTTTGATTTTGAAAAATATTTTTTCGCGTTTGAAAAATTATTTTTTGAAGATTCCTTTTACCAATCGTATCGAGCAGTTGGCGCTACATTTTGTTCTGAAAAATCTTTTTTTAGAAATTTTAAATATCCCGTTATGGCAATCATTGCAGCGTTATCCGTGCAATACGCTTGTTGAGGAATAAAAATTTTCCAATTTTTTTGCACTGAAATTTCGTGTAATTTATTTCGTAATCCTGAATTCGCCGCCACTCCGCCAGCGATTGCAATTTGAGAAATTCCCGTTTGTTCCGCTGCTTTTTTTAATTTTTCTGTTAAGATATTGACAATACTTGCTTGGATAGACGCACAAATATCAGCTTTATGTTCTTCAATAAAATTTGGATTTAGTTTTGTTTGTTTTTGGATGAAATATAAAAAAGCTGTTTTTAATCCGCTGAAACTAAAATTCAAATCAGGCACCAATGGCACCGGAAATTTAAACGCCAACGGATTTCCTTCTTGCGCCAATTTATCAATAAATACGCCACCGAGATAAGGAAAGCCAATTATTTTCGCAATTTTATCAAAAGCTTCTCCCGCAGCGTCATCCATTGTTTGACCGATTATTTCCATTTCAAAATAATTCTTTACGAGCACAATTTGTGTATGTCCGCCAGAAACGGTAAGGCACAAAAAAGGAAATTCGGGCTTCGAAAAATTATTTTTTTCATCGTCAATAAAGTGTGCTAAAATATGCGCTTGCATGTGATTTACTTCAATCAAAGGAATGTTTAAACCGAGCGAAAAACCTTTAGCGAAAGACGCACCGACCAATAAAGAACCAATTAATCCGGGACCACGCGTATACGCAACAGCGGCTAAATCTGTTTTTTTGACATTGGCTTTTTTAAGTGCTTCGTCTACTACCGGAATAATATTTTGCTGATGCGCTCTGGAAGCTAATTCTGGAACCACGCCGCCGTAAGATTCGTGAATTTTTTGATTGGCGATACAATTGGCAAGCAATTTGCCATCAACAATCACAGCAGCTGCGGTATCATCGCAAGAAGATTCAATTCCTAAAATTATTATCGTTGACTGCGTCATAATGTGTAACTTTGCCTTGCTCACAAGGCAAAAAAGAAAATAAATACAGAATAAAAGACCAAAGTTATCAAAAAATTACGCAACATATTACTCTACTTTTTAGGCTCGCTCGCTTTCTTGTTGCTGATTGCGTATTTATTGCTTCGTACAAGTTCTGTGCAAACGTGGCTAACGCAAAAAATTGCCTCTTATTATTCTGAGAAATTACATACCAAAGTGGAAGTAGGGGGGGTAGATATCGGTTTTTTCAACAAAGTGATTTTAGAAAAAGTATACGTGGAAGATTTGCACAAAGATACTTTGCTATACGCCGAAAAATTAGCGTTGAGCATCGGAGATATCAATCGTCAAACACATCAAATTTTTATAACAAGTGTGGAGTTGAAAAACACGAAACTCGCATTAATTACGTATCAAAAAGAAAAAGATTTTAATTTACAATTTATCATCAATGAATTTGCTTCCAAAGATACAATAGCTGATACTACTGCGGTCGCTTGGCATTTTAGATTTGGCGGATTGTTGCTGAATAATGTGGATTTTAAATTGCAAGATAGAAACGATACATCGACCACTACGGGAATTAATTTTTCAGATTTACACGCTGAAAATATCCATGCGGGAATCAGCGATGTGGAATTTTTTGGTGATACGATTCGGGCTACGATTGATAATCTTTCTACAACTGAAAAATCAGGATTTCAACTTCGGGATTTTGCGTGTTATGTGAAATTGAGTCCGGTAGGCATGGAGTTGGATCAACTTCGGATTAAAACTGCGCAAAGTGAAATTTCCACTGATTTGATTTTAAAATATTCTAAATATGGCGATTTTAATGATTTTATCCATAAAGTGAAGATGAAAGCGGTGTTTACGAAATCGCGTTTGGAGATGAATGACATCGCTTATTTTTCGACCGATTTAAAAGGAATGTACAAAACACTAACGGTTTCGGGCGACATTAGCGGAACTGTAAATGATTTGCGCGGAAAAAATATGAATATTTTATTCGGAGATAATACACAATTCAGTGGAAATATTGATATGAGCGGCTTACCGAATTTTTCTGAGACCTATATGCACTTGGATATAAACCGACTTACCACCACACGCGAAGATTTGGAGCAAATTCCGGTACCACCATTTAACGAACAAAAAACATTGGAAGTGCCTGAAAGTATTGGACTTCTCGGAAAAATTAAATTTAGTGGCAATTTCTCAGGTTTCTATTCAGATTTTGTGGCGTACGGGAAATTTACCACTGACCTCGGGAATATTTCATCCGATGTTGATATGCAAAAACCATTGGGGAATTCCGTTGCTACTTATAGCGGAAAAATAAAGTCAGATAATTTTGATATCGGAAAATTTTTAGGGATTGGAATTCTCGGAAAAATAAGTTTGGATGGACAGGTGGATGGCAAAGGTTTGGAGCGCGATAATATTGCGGCGAACATTAAAGGTGCTATCAAAAATATTGAGTTTAATAAATACAATTATCAAAATCTGAATGTAGCGGGAAATTTGGCGAAAAGAGTGTTTAAAGGAATGCTTGCTGTTCGGGATACTAACTTAAGCATGGATTTTAACGGAGATGTGGATTTTAATGAAAAAATTCCGGTAACGGATTTCGTTTCCACCATTAATCGAGCCGATTTGAGTGCGCTCCATTTTATACAAAGTAAAACGCCAGCTATTCTTTCCTCTCAACTTACAGTAAATGTTACTGGTAGCAACGAGGATGATTTATTGGGCGAAGCCTTAATCGGAAAAACTACTTTTATCCAGAATAATATTCAATACGAAATGCAGCATTTGAATTTGGTATCGCAGAAGGAAAAGGATGGAAAGAAATCTGTTTTTTTATCGTCCGATTTTTTGGATGCCACCATTAAAGGGAATTTCGAGCTAAGTGAATTACCCACCTCTATCATTAATTTTTTAAACCACTATGCACCTTCTTATGTTCCTAAACTAAAATTAAAGAGCATTCAACAACCTGAAAATTTTAATTATTCAGTTCATTTTAACAAGCCAAATCCTTTAACAGAATTATTTTTTCCAAAACTAAAAATCAGCCCAGATACATACGTGAATGGAAGTTATAACAGTACAGATCAAAAAATAATCTTAAATGCAAAAGCACGTCAATTAGTGTTGAGTGGGAAGAAAATTTCGTTGTGGAGTGCGGAAGTATTTTCGGATCAACAAAAAATAAAAATGAAAATGGGCTGTCAGCGTTTGGATATTAGCGACAGCATTGGAGCTGATAATTTAGCTATATCTGCAACTGCTTTAAATGACAGTGTAACGTGGAAGTTGAATTGGAAAAGCAATGATGACATTGAGTATAGCGGAAATTTTGACGGACTCGTGTTGTTTGATCAACATCCACAATTAAAAATTAAATTGTTGCATTCTCAAATTGTGATTGCTGATTCCGTTTGGAAAATGAGCGAAGACAATGAGATAAAAATAGATTCATCACAGATAGCCGTTACTAATTTGTCGTTTCGAAATGGACAGCAAGCCATTGCCGTAAATGGTTTTATTTCAGAAAATAAATCGCAAGCAATACAAATCAATCTTTCTCAATTTAGGTTGGAAAATTTGAATCAGTTTATAGCTAAAAGTGGATTGAAATTAAATGGTGCTGTGGATGGCATAACCACTATTTCAAGTATCTATGAGCATCCTGTTTTTAGCAGTTCCATCAATTTCCAGAAAATAAAATTGAACAATGAAAATATTGGTAATGGAGTTTTAGAAACGCTTTGGAACGATAAAAAACAAGCTATTTATTTGCATGGAAATTTTAGTAAAGACAGTATTCAAAATATCCTTATTTCCGGCTTTTATTATCCTACGAGAGATACAAATAATGTGGATATGGATATGACTTTGCACAACATGGAAATGCAAATTTTCGAACCTTTTGTGAAGGATTATTGCCGTGATTTTAAAGGACAATTTGGCGGAGAGGTAACGATAAAAGGTGCGATAAATAATCCTTTGTTGGGAGGTAAATTAACGCTCCATGCGAAAAAAGTTACCGTCAATTATTTGAATACTTCGTACAGTTTCAATCAGGATATTATAATACATCCTACTTCTTTTCGTATAGATAGCCTTGTTTTATATGATATTTACGGGCATACTGCCATCGTAAATGGAAGTGTTTTTCACAATAATTTTAAAGATTTTCAATTAGATTTTGATATTGAGGCAAGTAAATTTTTATGTTTAAATACATCTGATAATACGGATAATCTATATTACGGAACCGCTTTTGGATCGGGAATAATGAACGTCTATGGTTATTTGAATAATATTTCAATTGACGCATCTTTAAAGACAGAAAAAATAAATTTTGATCATAAAATATTCACAACGCAATTATTTATTCCGATGACGGGACCACAAGAAGCAGGTGATAATGATTTTGTGCGCTTCATAAAAAAAGATTCTGTGAAGGTGAAAAAAGGGCAAGATTACAAGGCGTCTCAAAATGGATTGACAGTTAATTTAAACGTAGAAGCCACGCCAGATGCGCAAGTACAAATTATTTTTGATTCCAAAATTGGAGATATTATTACAGCGCATGGAAATGGAAATCTGAAAATGTCGGTCAATAGTATCGGAAGTGTTAGTATGTATGGCGATTATACGATTGACGATGGGAGTTATTTGTTCACGCTACAAAATATCATCAATAAAAAATTTAAACTGCAAAAAGGCGGAACCATTCGCTGGTCGGGCGATCCATACAACGCAGATCTGAATTTAAATGCAATTTATCAAGTAAAAACACCGCTGAGCCCATTTTTTCCTTCCGATTCAACAGGTTTGTATAAAAAGCGTTATCCCGTCAATTGTATTTTGAATTTAAGTGGAAATTTATTCAGTCCGAACATTGCTTTCGACATTGATTTGCCAACGGTGGATGATGGAACACGCCAAACGATAAAAAGCTATCTAACTACGGAGCAAGAAATGAATAAGCAAATTTTTTCTTTAATGGTGATGAACAGTTTTGTACCACCCGATCAATTGAAATCGCAAGGTGTTTCACAAGGAGGAAATGCAGGAACTACGGCTTCTAGCGAGTTATTGTCGAATCAATTGAGTAATTGGCTTTCGCAAATAAGCAATGATTTTGATGTGGGTGTGAATTACCGACCGGGAGATTTATTGAGCAGTAAAGAGCTGGAAGTCGCACTTTCGACACAACTTTTTAATGACAAAGTATCTATTGATGGTAATTTTGGAGTAGCCGGAAATGCTGCAGTACAAACCCAAAATACGAATAATATTGTCGGCGACGTAAACATAGAATATAAACTTACAGAAGACGGTAAACTACGTGTAAAAGCTTTTAATCGATCCAACGATAATACCATTGTACTTTCCAATGCCCCATTTACCCAAGGTATGGGCATTTTTTACAGAGAAGAATTTAATACTTTGGGAGAACTGTATCGTAGGTTTCGGAGTAAAACTGCGAAACAAAAAACAACGACAACGAATTAAAAGCGATTGAAAAATTATTTTTTGAGAAGAGGATTATTGCCTTTTTTGATCGTTCAACATACCGTTTATATAATCATCCACTTCGATTAATTTGCCGCTTTCATCGTACAAATTCCAAGTGCCATCTTTCTGATAATCGTTCACTGCCGGAACGTATTTCATAGAGCCAGATTTACTCACTTTGCCATTCGGGAAATATTCTTTTTTATCGTATAGATATTCTTTGTGTTTCTTTTTATCGGCATCACGCAACTCGAAAGTAGATTCTGGTTGTCCATTTTCAAGATACGAATCACGTTTGATAATATGTTCTAAACTTTTATCGGATTCTTCGATGTAAGAAACGTTTCCATTCGGATAAAAATCTTGTTCGCTTTCTACTTGTCCGTTGTAATAGGTAATGTCCGACTTTATTTTTCCAGTGTTATAAAAAATAGTCATGTGGCATTTTTTGATTGTTACTATTTTGAATTCGCGTTCAATTTGCCCATTTTCAAAATAATTGGAATAGAGTTTTAGTTGTCCATCTACATAATATCCTTTATGGATAATTTTTCCGTCTTCGTAATAATCAATAATTTGACCTTGTGCAGCATAGCCCTTTTCGTTTCTAACGGAATCTCCGCCAATAGAAGGATTTAACTTGTCGTACATGGTTATCCCATAAGCAGAATCCACTACTTGCGATGCCTTGTAACGCTTGGCTGTAGGTATTTGCCCGCTAAATTTAAATTGTGCAAATAAAGCAGAAGAGAAACTGAAAAAGATGCAACAGAAAAGTATTTTTTTTATCATCAAAAATAAAATGTTATAGTCAAAGGTACTGAAATATAGTTTAATGAATGCCTTTTTCGGCGAGATAGCGCTCCGCATCCAAAGCAGCCATGCAACCTGTACCAGCAGCTGTAACTGCTTGGCGATACACTTTATCTTGCGCATCTCCACAGGCAAAAACACCCTCAATATTGGTTTTACTAGTTCCTGGAATAGTTTTGATATAACCCACTTCATCCAAATTTAGCCATTGTTTAAAAATAGCCGTGTTCGGCTGATGACCAATCGCCACGAAAAAACCAGTGATCGTTAAAGTGCGTTCTTCACCTGTTTTGGAATTTACCATTAAAGCTCCAGTAACACCTTTATCTCCTAAAATTTCTTTTGTTTCGTGATTGTATAAGATTTCAATATTCGCGGTGTGTGTTACACGATGTTGCATCGCTTTGGAAGCGCGCATTTCGTCTTTTCGAACAATCATATACACTTTGCGACATAATTTAGCGAGATACGTCGCCTCTTCTGCGGCTGTATCGCCAGCTCCAACAATCGCTACATCTTGTCCTTTAAAAAAGAAACCATCGCACACGGCACATGCTGAAACACCAAATCCATTTAATCGCTCTTCGGAGGGCAAACCAAGCCATTTGGCTGAAGCTCCTGTAGCAATGATAACTGTATCCGCTAAAATAATTTTTTTCTCATCAATGGTTATTTTGTGTGGATGCTTTGAAAAATCAACAGCAGTAGCCACTCCCCAACGAATATCCGTTCCGAAACGTTCCGCTTGCGCTTTAAAATCTTCCATCATTTTCGGACCATCTGTACCTTTTGGATATCCGGGATAATTTTCGACTTCAGTGGTAATTGTCAATTGTCCGCCAGGCTGCAAGCCTTCGTACATAACAGGTTTCATATCCGCACGAGCGGCATAAATAGCGGCAGTATATCCAGCAGGACCTGAACCTATAATCAAACAATTTACTTTTTCTAATTCTTCGATCATAAAATGATTTTTTGAGGGAACAAAGATATGAATATTAAATCTTAGAAGTGGAGTTGTAAATTTGGAATTTGAAAAATAATTTATGAAAATAGACTTACAAAAACAGTTTGAAAAATTAATTTTTCAATTTTGTTTTCGCGCCATAAATTCGGAAAGGTGGAGACTGATGGTGAAATGGTTAGAGCCTCCAGCTAAGCTGTAAACGGCATGCCCGTAGCTCAACTGGAATTTCGAAATTTTAAACCCAAAGCCATATGAAAATCCATCTAATCCTGTTCGAGTTACCAATTCCAGTTCTTTTCTGCGTTCATAATTAAATCCCAAACGGAGATTAAAATTTTTAGTAATCAATAATTCGCCACCCAGTACTAAATGGCGTATTAAATTATCGCCGAAAGCCCATTTTGGAGCAGACGATGTAATGCTTTGTCCTGTACTAGGATCTATCGTAGCAGTGTCGCTCGGATCGGAATAAGTTAAATTCCATTTTTGTAAATGCTGTGCAATAATGGATAATCGAAAAGGGGCGTGTTTGGGTTGTTTTGAAATCCCTATTTGTACGTCTAAAGGCAGTGGTTCGTGGTTTCCGGGAGTATAGGTTTTCCATTGTGTTCCTAAGTTTGCGATAACAGCTGCAATAGAAAATTTGCTTTTTGCATTGTAATAAGTTCCACCAAGATCAATGGCATTACCGAAAGAGGCATATTGCGCCAGCGAAGAATAAATGGTTTTTAAATTGGCTCCTATCGAGAAGCAAGAATCTAATTGTTTGGAATAGCCAATGTTGAATAAATATTCAGCAGCTTTAAAAGTACCTGTAATTTGACCTGTTTGATCGGCTTGCGTAAATGTTCCGTAATTGATAAATTTCATGCCAAGACTGAAGGTGCCTATTTTTTCAAAATCCTTCGCGTAAGCAGCATTTCCGTAATTAATTCCTGCAAAATAATTGATATAACTTAAACTCAAACTATTGTCCATAGTAGGATTTAAAAGTGATGGATTCTGAAAACTTGCGTTGATATCATCGTCCTTTACGCTCATAATGTTTCCACCCAAAGAAGCTGTTCTGGCAGAAACAGGAAGGTTCAAAAATTCGTAGGTGCCGCTTCCGCCAATTTGAGCTGACGCAACGAAAGAAAAGGAAAGTAAAAAAAGAGAGAATAATTTTCGCATCATCAAGGCAAAGTAAGCACTTTTTTCTGTAACGGAATGAAGCGCGTTTTATTATATCGAGTTACAAATATGTTACTCGATTAAGAAAGCATTCAAAATCTTATTTTTTAAGTCTCGCATAGTAATTATACTACTAAAACCATGCAATAGCCAAGTGCGCCGAAAATTATTTTTTGCGTTGTGCTTGTTGTTGTTTTGAAATTTCTTCCAATCGTTTTTGGAAAGAAGAAACTTTTACGGGACGTTTTTTGTTTTCTTGAAGCTTTTTGTGCAAAGCGTCTTCATCCACAAAGCTGCGCATAATCATGGTTTGTCCGAACGTAATCATATTCGCCAAAAAATAATAATAACTCAAGCCGGCAGAATAATTATTCATGAATCCCAAAAACAGAACAGGCATTAAATACATCATCCATTTCATGCCAGGCATTTGATTTTGCGATCCCATCAATTGGTTGTTCGACCAAGTATATAAAAGTGTGGAAAGCGTCATCAACAAAGTAAATAAGCTGATGTGATCGCCATACATGGGAATGGTAAAATGCAATTGATAAATGGAATCGTAAGTCGATAAATCATGACACCACAAAAACCCTTGTTGTCTTAATTGTATGGAAGATGGAAAAAATTCAAACAAAGCGTATAAAATCGGCATTTGAAAAAGCATCGGGACACATCCTGCTAAAGGATTTACGCCTACTTTTTTGTACATCGCCATGGTGGCTTGTTGTTTTTTTAGTGCGTCTTCTTTTTTCGGAAATTTTTTACCGATTTCGTCAATTTCAGGTTTCAATACACGCATTTTTGCGGATGACAAATATGTTTTATAAACCACTGGAAACAAGCAGAGCTTGATAACCAACGTGAGAATTAAAATAACAATTCCGTAATTCATTCCAGTGCTACTTAAAAAATCGAAAATTGGAATTACAACAAAACGATTGATCCAACCTAAAATTCCCCAGCCAAGTGGCACTTGATGTTCGAGTCCGAGATCAAATTTTTTCAGCGTTTTAAAATCGTTTGGTCCAAAATAAAAGTGCATCGGAAAACTTTCGCTTTGTTCGTGGTTATAAGGGATAGAAAGTTCAGCATTGAAATTTTTTACATATTTTTCGGAACCCGTTTCCGTTTTTGTTTCGATATCATTGGGTTTTTCGAACGAATTATCTGCAATTAAAACCGAAGTGAAAAATTGTTGTTTAAAAGAAATCCATTTTAATTTGGCGTCTTCCAAGGATTTTTTCTCATCTTTTCGTTCGCTGATATAATTTACATCGTCATCCGCGTAGCGGTAATAGATAGTGGAAGCGCGTTGTTGATTGATAATATTTTTTTCTTGAGAAGGCGTTTTCATTTGCCAAATCAAGTTAAATTCATTGTCGTTAGAAGCAATAATATTTTGCAAACCCACCGTATTTACTTTTACAGACATCATATAACTGTTGCCAATCAAAGTATAAACGTATTCGATGTATTTGGTCGAATCACCCGCGTACAAACGCATTGCGATGTGTGAAGAATCTTTTCCGCTCACAATAAAACGATTTCCGACAGATGTAAAAAACAAAGAATCGGTAGAAAAACCTTTTGAAAACGCGCTAAATTCCAATCCGAAAGAAGAAGAATCGGAATTAAAAAGAAACAAAGGTGTTCCTGCAGAGGTTTTGTATTTTTTTAATTGAACAGATGCAATTCTTCCGCCTTTTGTGCTCAGCGTAACTTTCATCAATTCGTTTTCGATGACAATATTTTTATTTATTTTTCCGATATCATCGGCAAATGCACCGTACGCTGATTTTTTCGCTACGGATTTCGCAGAATCACTTACAACAATTGTTTTCGCAGTATCGTTTTTGGAAACAATGGGTACCACATTTTTATTTTTTTGCGCCAATTGGGCTTGCACCGCAGCTGTTTGCTGAACAACGGCAATCGAATCTTGCGTTCTTTTCTGTTTTTCCAGTTCCGTTTTGGATGGAGACATATAATACATCCATCCCAAAAGCACTGCACCTATTACTAATAAACCGTAAAACGAATTTTTGTCCATGAAAAAATATTTTTTGGAGCGCAAAGATACTTTTTATAAATTAAATATGGAAGCACCAAAAAAGGATGGATTTTAAAAGCAGAAAAGTGAAAAATAGGAAGGTTAAAAAAGCAGGTTGAAAAATTATTTTTTTGAAGGCATAAAAAGTTGGTAAATTAATTTCCGATGTCTCGATTTAATTTTTCAGTTTCTTTAATACTTTGAATGTGGTCAGCAAAAGATTTTTTAGCGGAAGTTAAATAATAAGCAGCGTTAAATCCTTTATAAAAATGACGCACTTCTTCATCGCAACTTCCGCTTGCCCAAGTGGCATCTAAATCGTACCAATTTCCATTCAACTCAACACTGTCCCAAGCATGGTTGGTAAATTTTCGGTGAAAAGTTTTGTATTTCCCTATTCTTTTTGAATTCTGATCCGCAAAGCCATGAATTATTTCGCAATTAATCCCGCTTTGGTTACACAATTCATAAAATAAAATGGCATAACCTTCGCAAATCCCTTTCCGTTTACGAAGTACGCGATTGGCGTATCTATAATACATATTTGCCCATTGCGCTGTTATTTGTGATTTGGAAGTTGTGGAAGAATACGAAACGCCGCCGCCAAGTGTTTTATTTTTGTTGTGATAATCGGCACAATCGTACGAAATATTATTTGTCATCCAACGAAAAATGGCGCGTACTTTATCTTCTGGCGAAGTAAATGTTGCTGTTAAATCCTTGGCAAGCGAAGGAATGTTTCTATATCTTTTTTTGAGATGCAACACATAGGCATCTACAACGGCATAATGCGCTTGTGCAATTGAATCGTTGAGTGCGAGGGAATCTCCGAAATCACCGTAAAAATTATTTTTAGAAATCAAACTATCTCCAATCTGGGCTTTTATCAAGTTAGATAAAAGAAGAAAAAATAGTATGGAAAATATTTTTTTCATCTCCGAAAAATTATTTCTACCCAAAACGCTAAGAAATCTTTTTTATTGCGAGGCTTTCAAAAAAATAATTTTTCAAACGAAAAAAAAGGCATAAAAAATATGCTTCAAAAAAATAATTTTTTAATCGAAAGATTGTCCTGGTTGTGAAGCTGCACGGGTAATTTGTTGGAATTCTGCCGGAGTTAAATCGTGGTAGAAAAAATTAACGGGATTTACTCTTTCTCCATTTTTTATTACCTCATAATGTAAATGCGGACCAGTAGATAAACCCGTGCTGCCTACGTAACCAATCACTTCGCCGCGTTTTACTTTTTGTCCGGGTTGTACAATTATTTTACTCATGTGTCCGTACAGCGATTCGTAACCGTATCCATGGTCAATCACCACATGGTTTCCGTAGCCATCTTCGGTACTTGCAAGCGGTTCTACAACGCCATCGCCAGAAGCGTAAATAGGAGTGCCTTCGTGCGCTACTAAATCAACGCCTGTATGAAAGTGCATGGTTTTAAAAATCGGGTGCATGCGCCAACCGAAACCAGAACCAATCTCAATCAAATCCTTGGTAGCAATGGGTTGTATGGCAGGAATGTTTGCTAACATTTCCTTTTTGTTTTCGGCCAATTTCGCTACTTCGTCAAACGATTTAGACTGAATGTAAAGTTGTTTTGTAATGATGTCAAGCTTCTTAGTGGTTTCCACCAATAAATCCGAATTGTCATAACCTTGCAAATCTTGATACCTGTCCACACCACCAAAACCTGCTTTACGAACGTCATTTGGAATGGGCGGAGCTTCTAAAATAACACGGTAAATATTGTCGTCTCTGTCTTGTAAATTATTTAATACTTGCGAAGCCAAATCCATGCGTTTATTCAATAAATCGTATTGCAATTTAAGTTCGGTAATTTCTCGTTTTTGCGCCAATTCTTTTGGAGAATTAAAATAAGTAAACGCAATAAAAACAGTTACTCCGGCAAAAACAGTTCCGGTGGCGAGGTACGATAATAGTTTTTTAAAACGATCCTTAAAGGCTATTTGAACCTTCTCGTACGTAAGCGATTTTGTATTATACCTGTATTTTACTTTCGACATGAATCTTTGAAAAATAACGCTTCGAAAAATTATTTTTTGGAAGCATCAAAAAACTGTTTTGTTGAGCAACGCAAATTTAATTATTTCATCTAACTTTGCAAGTCTTTTTTAAGAAGTCTTGTTGTTAAATTATGTTAATGAAAAAAATATTTTTTTGAAATGAATTCTACCGAAACCCGTCAAACTTTTCTTGATTTTTTTGAATCGAAAAAACATACCCTTGTTCCATCTGCACCCATGGTTATTAAAGGCGATCCTACTTTGATGTTTACCAATGCGGGCATGAATCAGTTTAAAGATCTTTTTCTGGGAAATGCGCCCATTAAATTTCCGCGTATTGCGGATACACAAAAATGTTTGCGTGTGTCCGGTAAACACAACGATTTGGAAGAAGTTGGCGTGGATACTTATCATCACACTATGTTCGAAATGCTTGGTAATTGGAGCTTTGGCGATTATTTTAAAAAAGAAGCAATCGAATGGGCGTGGGAATTACTTACTGGAATTTATAAAATAGATAAAAATAGATTGTACGTAACCGTTTTTGAAGGCAGTAAAGACGATCATTTGGCGTTTGATCAAGAGGCGTATGATTGCTGGAAAAAATATATTTCCGAAGACCGAATTATCAATGGAAATAAAAAAGATAATTTCTGGGAAATGGGTGATACTGGTCCTTGTGGACCTTGCTCCGAAGTGCACGTAGACATTCGCGATGACGCAGAACGTAAAAAAATTGACGGAAAATCCTTGGTAAATGCAAGCCATCCTCAAGTGATTGAAATTTGGAATTTGGTGTTTATGGAATTCAATCGTTTGGCAGATGGAAGTTTAAAAAAATTGCCAGCGCAACATGTTGATACAGGAATGGGTTTCGAGCGCTTGTGTATGGTTTTGCAAGGAAAAAAATCCAATTACG
Source organism: Bacteroidia bacterium (assembly GCA_039924845.1). Taxonomy (NCBI): domain Bacteria; kingdom Pseudomonadati; phylum Bacteroidota; class Bacteroidia; species Bacteroidia bacterium. Next base: position 9,806 of record JBDTAC010000065.1, on the reverse strand, counting down.
ATACCGATGTTTTTACGCCTTTCATTGATTTTATTTCGAAAACTACGAACATCGCGTACAAAAAAAGCGAACAAACAGACATTGCGATGCGCGTTATTTCCGATCACATTCGCACTATTTCTTTCGCTATTGCGGATGGACAATTGCCTTCTAACAATGGCGCTGGCTATGTGATTCGCCGTATTTTACGCAGAGCGGTACGTTACGGATATACTTTTTTAAATCTTCAAGAACCTTTTCTTTGCCGCTTGGTATCGATTTTAGTGAACCAATTGGGAGGAACTTTTCCTGAATTAACATCGCAAAATGAACTCATTGAAAAAGTAATTTTAGAAGAAGAAAAATCTTTTTTACGTACGCTAGGCAATGGAATTATTCGTTTTGAAGAATACATAAAAACCTTAAAAGGTACAAAAATAATTTCTGGACATTTCGCTTTTGAATTGTACGATACATTTGGTTTCCCGATAGATTTGACGCAGCTTTTAGCACGCGAAAAAAACTTTTCTGTGGATATGGAAAGTTATCAAGAGCAATTGGAATTGCAAAAAAATCGCTCGCGCGCCGCAGCCAGTGTGGATACCGAAGATTGGATAAATTTAGAAACGTATTCGCCATCTGATTTTGTAGGCTACGAAAAATTAACCGCAGCATCAAAAATAATTCAATATCGAAAAGTAAAAGCGAAAGGAAAAGAGCTGTTTCAAATTGTATTAAAGGAAACACCTTTTTATGCGGAAAGTGGCGGACAAGTGGGTGATACTGGATTTTTAATATCAGTAGATTCAGAACCAAAAGAAGAAATAAAAGTACTCGATACCAAAAAAGAACACGGAGTTATTATTCATATCACTGATAAATTACCTTCTAATTTATATCAATCTTTTTCGGCGGTTGTAGATGCAAAAAAACGTCAATTAACTGCCAATAATCATTCTGCTACACATTTGCTTCATGCGGCATTAAGAAAGGTTTTGGGAACACATGTGGAACAAAAAGGGTCGCTGGTAAGCGAGGAGCATTTACGTTTCGATTTTTCTCATTTTTCTCATCTCACTGCCGAACAAATTTTGGAAATTGAAAAAATTGTGAATGAGAAAATCAGAGAAAATATTTTGTTGGAGGTAAAGATATTACCGATTGAAGAAGCAAAAAAATCAGGCGCAATGGCTTTGTTTGGCGAGAAATACGGAGATGAAGTGCGCGTGATTACATTCGATAAGAATTATTCCATTGAGTTGTGTGGAGGAACGCACACTGATGCGACTGGAAAAATAGGATTGTTTTTAATAACTTCCGAAGCCGCTATTGCTGCTGGAATCAGAAGGATTGAAGCACGAACAGGAGAAAAAGCAATTACCTATTTGTATGAAAATTTTGTGCATCCAGTTGATAAATTAAAAATTATTTTGAAGAAAAATTCCAAAGATATAGTGCCTTCCGTTGAAAATATATTGAAAGAAAATATGCAATTGAAAAAGCAAGTGGAACATTTGTATCAAGAAAAAGCTACTATTATCAAGGCAAATCTTCCACAAAAAATAAAAATGATTAACGGTATTAATTTTATTGCTGAAAAAATTGACTTGGATTCTGCGGAAGCAATTAAAGATATTTGCTTCGGATTAAAAAGCAGTTTGAAAAATTTATTTTTGGTACTTATTGCGGAAGTAAACGGAAAACCGACGATTTCCATTCTTATTTCGGAGAATTTAATTGCAGAAAAAAATTGGAATGCCAATACGATGATTCGCGAATTAGCAAAAGAAATTAATGGTGGTGGTGGCGGACAGGCGTTTTATGCTACTGCGGGAGGTACTGATTTAAGCGGAATGGCAAGTGTTTTGAAAAAAGCGGAAAATTATCTGAAATAAAAAAGGGACTTCGAAAAAAATATTTTTTGAACGTTATTTTTAAGCTGTTTCCGAAATAAATCGAAATTCAATTTCTGGATTTTTTTCTTGAGCCATTTGCAAAGCCCAAGCAGATTCTGCTAAAAAAACAGGCTGTTCTTCTTTGTCCACAGCAATATGCGAATATTTATCAGCAATAAATTCTTGCAATTTTTTTCGATCTTTACTGGTAATCCAACATGCTTTGTGCAAGGAAATATGATCGAAATTACACGACGCATTGTATTCGCTCTTTAAGCGATGTTGTATTACTTCAAACTGAAGCGCACCAACGGTTCCCAATATTTTTCGATTGTCTGTTTTTTTTGTAAAAAGTTGCGCCACGCCTTCGTCCGTTAATTGTTCCAACCCTTTGTTGAGTTGCTTGGTTTTCATCGGATCGGTATTGACAACATATTTAAAAAGTTCAGGTGAAAAGCGTGGGATCCCTTTAAAAACTGCTTTGATATTATCGGTCAATGTATCGCCAATTTTGAATGTTCCGGTATCGTACAAACCTACAATATCACCGGGATAGGCGATGTCGATAATGGATTTTTCCTGTGCCATAAAAGCGGTAGGATTCGAAAATTTTACACTACGATTTTCGCGTACCAAAAAATAATTTTTATTGCGTTCAAAAACGCCGGAACAAATTCGTAAAAAAGCAATTCGATCGCGGTGTTTCGGATCAATATTCGCATGGATTTTAAATACAAATCCGCTAAATGCATCGTCTTCTGGCTTGAAAATTCGAACATCTGTTTCGCGCGGCAATGGAGCAGGAGCAATGTCAATAAAGCAATCCAACAATTCTTTCACACCAAAATTATTAACGGCGCTACCGAAAAAAACAGGCGAAATTTTTCCGTCCAAATAATCTTTTTTATTGAAATCGTTGTAAACACCATTAATTAAGGTAATGTCTTCTCGTAATTTTTTAGCGAAATCTTCGCCGATGTGTTCCTCTAAAACTTTGCTATTCACATCTTGAATGGTAACCGTATTTTTTTCGTTTTGCTTATTTCCAGCTTGAAAAAGACTTAAGTTTTTTTCGTAAATATTGTAAACGCCTTTAAATCTTTTTCCAATGCCAATGGGCCAACTCAGCGGGCGAACATGTATTTTTAATTCTTTCTCAATTTCGTCCATCAAATCAAATGGATCGCGGCCTTCTCTGTCTAATTTATTGATAAAAACAATCACAGGCGTATTGCGCATGCGACACACTTCGAGCAATTTTCGCGTTTGCGGTTCTACTCCTTTTACGCAATCAATCACCATGATAACGCTGTCTACCGCGGTAAGTGTACGATAAGTGTCTTCCGCAAAATCCTCGTGGCCGGGCGTATCCAATAAATTTATTTTAATGCCTTTGTATTCGAAACCCATCACGGAAGTAGCCACAGAAATCCCTCTTTGGCGCTCAATTTCCATGAAATCGGAGGCGGCATGCTTTTTTATTTTATTCGATTTAACCGCGCCGGCACTTTGAATGGCGCCTCCAAACAATAATAATTTTTCAGTAAGTGTTGTCTTTCCGGCATCGGGGTGACTAATGATTCCGAAGGTTCTACGTCGCGCTATTTCTTCTTTTTTGTTCATCACAATGAATTAAAAAGCCCCTAAAATTAGGGGCTTAGAAAAATAATTTTTCAAAAAGAAATTATTGTACTTTCTCTTTGATACGTGCTTTTTTACCAGTAAGAGCGCGTAAATAAAACAATCTTGCTCTACGAACAACACCTACTTTATTTACCTCAATTTTATCGATGAAAGGCGAGTGAACAGGGAAAATACGTTCTACACCAACTCCGTTAGAAATTTTACGAACGGTAAAAGATTCTACCACACCAACACCTCTGCGTTGCAATACAACACCTTGATATTGTTGCACGCGTTCTTTATCGCCCTCTTTAATTTTATAGTGAACGGTTACTGTATCACCAGCTTTGAAAGCAGGATACTCTCTTTTTGTAACCAATTTTTCTTCTGCATATTCTAATAATCCCATGGCTATTTTCTTTTTAATTCAATTATTATTTTCCTGAAAAAGGACTGCAATGATACAGAAGTTTTTTTAGATATACAAATTTGTTTCTATACAATTGGATAGAATTTATTTTATGTATTGAAAAATTATTTTTTTGAGTCCTCTTTTTCAACTCAAGAAATCACAACTTTTTCGGTAAAGCAAAAACATGAATGTGGTTGTAAAACAATCCGTAAAAGAAAAATAATACCACTGCCCATAAAAAAACAGAAACAAACATATAGGCCAGTATTTGCTGTTTGTTGGAGTAATACCGCACGGCAATAAATGCGCCCAAAGGAATGGATAAAAAAATGGGCGTAATGGCTGCGATACCCGCTAATCCAAAGTTTCGTTTAAATTTTACTAAAAATTTATTTCTGAAAGAGTGTATTTTTCGCGGTTTGCGCGGAATAACTAAAGCGTAACGCGTTATTTTTTTCTTCCACCAACGTAAAATACTTTCGCTCAAAAAGGTGAAAATTAAAATTCCGGCAAAACCGCCCAGCGATGTAATGGTAACGGCTTCGAAAAATGGCAATCCTGCGAAAACAGCCGCAGGAACACCTGCCACTGAAAATTTTACAGTGCACAGCCAAAAAATACTCAACAATTCCAGCACATCTTTAAAATTCATTGTTTCATTTTTTCACTATCCTTTTATCCATCGCAAAAAGAAAGGTAATTTGTTTTTACGAATTTGTAAATATATACATTCTGTAGAACCGAAACTTTTGTAAAATCGCGCTAAATCGGGATGATTGGAACCTTCAAAATCGAATACCAAATTACGTTGTGAATTGTCGTAAATAAAACGATCGATTAAAAACGGCATCGCTCCTGTTTGCTTCGCTTCTTCGTTGCTTGCTGAAAAAAGAAAAATAACTTTCCCATTGCTTTCTACAAAAAAAGCACACGCCAGCATTTTTTTTTCGGCTGAAAAAACTGCACGTATTTGGCCTCTTTTCTGTTGTAAACAATTTGTTATCAAACGTTTCAACATATCGTAATCAGCATCGCGTAAATTCTTGATTGATTTTCCTCTGTTCGCGCGAAACATATCAATCATCGCATCCACGGTAATTTCGCCGTTTAATTCTAATTTATGTTGAATGGCTTTTTTGATATTTCTTTTGGTATTATCTGAAAATTTTTGATACAGATTTTCGTAACTGTTTATCAAATCTAATTCGTGTGTAACATTTGATTTTATTGTGTATTCTGAAGAAATAACTTTATTAAATGTATTGACATTTATTTCAACAAACGAAAACTTTTTAGGAATCGCATTCAAAAAATCATCTACCACTTTTTCATTGATTTTATCCACCGAAAAAACACCCAATTGTTGAGTAAAAAAAGGTTGATACAAATAATCTAAACCCATTTTATTTGCTTTTGTAAGTGGCATCACCGCTTTGTAGTCGCCTTCTACAAGCGCTTCCCAGCCTTCGTTCACCACATTCAAATACCAAGAATAAGCGTACACAATTCCGTTGAAGGAATGCGCAATGCAAGCGTCCCATTTTTGCTGATTGATTTCGGTATGTTGTAGGTATTTTATCAAAATAATAGGTTAAAAAATTATTTTTTCTCGAGTGCGTAAACGATGGCGTCCTCGTAAATTTGTCGCCAGTTTTTCCAAATTCCGGCATCGCTCAAGGTCTCATTATGCCAAAGCATTATAAACACGCCATCTACTGATTTTACGGCATCTATCAATGGCTTTATATAATTCATCGCCTCTTCTGGTGCAATGTTCATGTATTGTTTTAACGTACATTCCATCACCGCAAAAGGATGAATAACGAGGCGTGTTTCCGTTTCCATATCCAAATCATAAAAATGAAAAGGAGTACAAATACTCGCCCGAAAGCCCACATAATCAGCATAACCCATTGTATAATCGTCTGTGATATCAATATCTATGAGGTTTCTGTATGTTTCTGGAAATTTTAATCGCAAAAAATGTTGGCGACTTTTTGTAATTTCTTGATTTACTATTTTAGATAATTTACCGACTTCTTTTTTTATTTTTCCGATGTTATCTGCCGAATTATAAGAAGGATGAATGCCCACATCTGCATAGTCTGAAAGCTCTTTGATGAGCGATTGGAATTTTTTATTTTCAGGCTGAATATTTTTATCGTTCGCTGCATAATCGCCCAACAGAAAAAAATAAATCGGTCGAAATTTATATTTTTTTTGAATTTCCAATTGATATGCATACGTATCGTACGGATCGTGCTGCTTGCCGAATAACACTTTTGTGCGTTCCGAAATTTCAGCAAAATCGCCTTTTACAATTGCTCGAAAATAAGCTCCGATGCTACGTACCAAACCTTTTTCGCGATACGCGTATGCGTTATCAATATCAATTGTTGAAACAAAATGATACGTGGATTCCGGAAAATGAAAATCAGGAAAATATCCTAAAATTATTTGTTTTACTCTTTTTGCCCATGTATTTACCAAAGGTTTATCCAAAAAATTATTTTGGAAAGCCAAACTTTCTTTCGCATCAAAACGATCGTGTCGATCACGAATATGCGGCAAATATTCTTCGTAACGGCTCACCAAATAAAAAGCTGCAGCAAAAGGATCGAAAGGCAATGCGGAGTTTTTACCAGTCGGAAAAAAAATTTTTGAACCTTCCCAATCGTATATAGAAATGGCTTGCTCTTTGATTCCCATTTCGAATAATAAATTTTTAGAAAGAAAAAACAATTCGTTTTCCAAAGGATGCAAGGTGTAACTAAACTTAGCTCCCAAATAATTTTTAAAAACAGCTGCATCCGAAGTCATTCGGTGCTTTACATGGAGCACATCTCTAAAAAAAAGATTGAAAACAAATTTGTTTCTGCTCGTAATTTTATGCGTATAAATAAGTAGTTCTGAATCAATCATGTGCTATGTGTTGTAACATTTCTGCACAAATAAATTCGGATGCCTTTCCATCACCAAAGAGGTTCGAAAAAATTAATTTTTCAGTACCTGAAAAATATTCGTATGCTTTTAAAATGTTTGATTCGTCTGCATCTACAATTTTTGCTACGCCTGCATTTACTAATTCTACCCATTCGGTCTCAGAACGTAAAATAATACAAGGTTTCTTGAAAAAGAAGGCTTCTTTTTGAACACCGCCAGAATCTGTCAGAACTATTTTTGAATTTTTTTCGAGGGCTGTCATTTCTAAAAAGGAAACAGGCGGAATTATTTTCAAGAATTTATTTTGATGTATTTTTTCGAAAAGTATAGGATCTAAATTTTTCTTCAACAAACCAGAAGTACGCGGATGCAAAGGAAGTATGGCGAAAATTTTATTTTCAGAACTAATTTTATGAAGTGCCGAAAACAACGCATTTAATCTTTTTGGTTCATCTGTATTATTGTTGCGATGGATGGTTGCCAAAATAAATTTTCCACTTTCCAATTCAAGCTCTTTCAAAATAGTAGTGCGCTTTTCAGCGATTTCAGAAAAATAAATACTGTTGTCGAACATCACATCTCCGCAATGATAAATTTTCGGATTGTCGGCAGAATACGGTGCTTTATTTTTTGTCGAAAAGCCTTCTTTCACAAGGTTTTCGAAACCAGATTGTGTTGGAGAAAAAAGTAAAGTAGAAACATGATCACACAAAATACGATTGATTTCTTCGGGCATTGCTTTGTTAAAGGAGCGCAATCCGGCTTCGATATGCACCACAGGAATATGAATTTTGGATGCAGCAATTGCTCCTGCCAAAGTAGAATTAGTATCTCCGTAAACTACGATGCAATGCGGTTTTTCATCTATTAAAATCTTTTCGATTCCAACAATCATGGAAGCTGTTTGTGTTCCGTGAGAACCGGAGCCTGTATTCAAATTATAATCAGGTTTCGGAATTTGCAATTCATCAAAAAAAACTTGCGACATGTTCGCATCGTAATGCTGACCAGTATGCACAATAATTTCTTTTATGCGATCCGAAAAATTATTTTTTATGGCTCTACTTAATGCTGCCGCCTTTATAATTTGCGGTCGTGCACCAATAATAGTAAGTATTTTCAACATTTTATTTCGTAATCATTTGTTATTCGTAAATTCGCAATTATTCGTAATTCGTAACCCAACTTCATTTCGTAAATTCGCAATCATTCGTTTATTCGTAACCAATTCGTAACCAATTCGTAACCTACATTTTCCCTTCGTCTGCGAAACTATAATATCCAGTTTCCGCCACTATTATGTGATCCAACACTTTTACATCTACTAATTTTCCGGCATCGCTTATTTTTTTTGTGATAAAAATATCCTCTTTACTCGGCTGCAAATTTCCGGAAGGATGATTGTGACACAAAATAATGGATTCCGCTAACTGATCAATAGCATGTTTAAAAATTATTTTTGCATCCACCACAGTTCCTGCAATTCCGCCTTTGCTAATATTTTGTTTGCCGATAATTTTATTGGAACGATTCAACAATAAAATCCAAAACTCCTCATTCGGCAAATCACTTAAATGAGAAAAATAATCGTATACATCTTTGCTCGAAGTGATTTTTTCGCGCTCTTTCACTTCTGTCGCACGTCTTCTGCGACCAATTTCTAAAGCAGCAACAATGCTCAATGCTTTTGCTTCTCCAATACCTTTGAATTTCATTAATTCCTTTACGGATAATTTTCCCAATTTGTTTAAATCGTTGCTGTTGCTGTCCAATATTCTTCTCGAAAGTTCCACTGCCGATTCGTTTCTGTTTCCTGATCCAATTAAAATGGCTATTAATTCGGCATCCGACAAAGCAACACAACCGTTTCCCAACAATTTTTCTCTGGGTCTGTCTTGCACACTCCAAAGACGAATGCTCTTTTTCACATATTCTTCTGCCATCCAAAAAATATTTTTTAAGGTTTTAAAGGTAAATATTTAAACTAAAAAAGCCTCCGAATATTTCGGAGGCTTTGAAAAATATTTTTTGAAACGACTATTTATTGGGCGTTTCCATATTCCAAGATTCTTTGTACAAATGATCGCCAGCCCATTTTAAACCACCTTTGTGCGCCATTAAATCATGGGCAGCTTTCGGATGTTTGCGACACCAAGCCATAAAGTTCCTTGCAGCTGGACGATGCGATTTCATTATTTCATCTAAATGAGACCAATTAGGATGCATCGCTGCAAAAGCATCAATTTCTTGTTTCGGATGATTGATAGTCCAGGTTACAAACTCTTGTGAACGCTCCGGATGATTGCCGTCCCACTCAAACATAATGCGCGCAGCTTTTGGATGATTTTTTACCCATTCGCCCAGTTCTTTTGATGCAGCAGGATGGTTGTGCGCCCATTGCTCCAGCGGGATTTGTGCAAATGCAGCACTTGCTGTAAATGCAAAAACGCAAACAATTGCGAAAATTTTTTTGGTGATTTTCATATTTCTATTTTTAAGTTTTTGATGAAGATTTCGCAACAAGATTAAAATGGTTTCGTGAATTTTAAATGAAGATGCCGTTAATGTGAAGATTTGCGAATGTGAATATATAGCAATTGAATTACATTATGCAATCTCGGGCTAAAGCATAAATATAGGGATTGTACTTATTCGATATAAACTCTAATTTTCTTTTAACTCATAGAGAACTGTGAAAATTGATAGGCTTGAGATTCCATTATTAATACTTCCGTTCAATAAAAGTTCCTCTTTTAATTTTGACAAAGGGTAACTACTCGGTGCAGGTGTCTGTCGAATACTTGCCGGAGGATAACTACTCGGTGCCGGTGCTTATTGAATATTTGCCGGAGGGTAACTACTCGGTGCAGGTGCTTGTCGAATACTTGCCGGAGGGTAACTACTCGGTGCAGGTGCTTGTCGAATACTTGCCGGAGGATAAATGCTCGGTGCAG
>JBDTAC010000064.1 GCA_039924845.1 Bacteroidia bacterium | reverse complement strand
AGATTAGCATTAAAGCAGCGGTATACAGCGCAATGAACAATAAAATTTTGTGTTTCGATTTATAAATTCGGTACAAGCCGAAAAGCAATAATACAACGACGAAAAAAGCCAGCCAAGCATTCAAATCGGTAGAGTCATCGGAACGCATTCCGAGTATTTGAAAAAATCGTTTTGATAAATAAATGTTGGAATTATCGAAAAAACGCGTAATAAATCCACTCAAATTTTCTTTTCCCAAGGCAGGATTGTACGGATCTTTCAACATTAATAAAGAACCTTGCGAACCATATTGTCCGACTTTCCCCCACAATATAAATTTCAAAATTTCGTACGGAATTTTAAACATCAAAAAAGAACCGATTGAATACAGCACATTTCGATATTGTTTTTCCATCACAAAAAATAAAATCATAACGCCAAGTGCTGCGATAGCAACATTTTTAGCGAGCGTTAGCAGAAAAAAAACAAGTCCTACTGCCAACCAATTTTTAAATGTCGAACGAAGTTCTTCCCCGTGAATTTCAATAACATCAAGCAAATTTAAGAAGTAGAAAAGAAACAGAGATTGCAGAAAAAGGAAAAGTGCTTCGTTATAAGTTTGACTGGCGTAAAACAGAAAATACGCATTAATGGCGGTAATAAAAAGCACAGGAAAAAATATAAATGCAGGAATACGTTTGTGCAATGCTTTGTAAAAAAAGAACAAACTCAATAAATTAAAAACTACTGAAAGTGATTTCAAGAGTTCTAATTTTACGCCAAAAAGGGAAATCGGCAAACTCAAAAAAAGCGGATATAATGGTGCATTGTAAGTATAAAAGTAGCCGAAAAAATGTTGTGAATATTTGAATCCGGCTTCAATGTAATTTGAATCGTCTCCGCCTTCGCTGATACGTGCTTGAAACAACAACACAGAAAAAATCAAACATAAAAAAGCGATTCCAAAAAATAATTTTTTATCGCGTTTTATCAACCAATTTTCGATGGATTCAAATAATTTACTGGCTGGCTGCAAGTTTTTACTTCCGCTTTTCGTCGGATTTATTTTTCGTACTTGTTTTTTCGAAATTGGTTTAGCCATTGTGCCGCTATCTCTTATTATAAAGAAAAACAAAAGTATAAAAAAGCAGCTTCAAAAAAATATTTTTTCGAAGGGCTCTTTTTCGAACTCATTTTAGAGGAGTGTATCGCTCCAAAAAGAATCCAAATTCTGTTTTTAAGTTTGTTCCAAAATCAAATAAAAAAAACTGAAAAACATGAAAAAAATTATTTTAGCGATGGCATTCATCGGCATCACAGGTGCTGCTGTTTGGGCAAGAGGAACAGAAGTTCCGCAATTGGTAAAAACAAAATTCCAATCAATTTACCATGATGTTACAAAAGTAAAATGGGGAAAAGAAGGTGCAAATTACGAAGCTGAATTTTCGTACAAAGCGGTGAGCACTTCTGTACTTTTTGATGCACAAGGTAATGTGTTGGAAACGGAAAGAGCAGTTACAATGGCTGATTTTCCAAAAACGGCTAAAGATTATTTAGCGAAAAATCGTGCTGGTATGAAAATTACAGAAACATCGAAAATTACAGATGCCAACAACAAAGTAACGTACGAAGCCGAAGTAAAGGGCAAGGATATTATTTTTGATGATAAAGGTAATTTTGTGCAAGAAAAAGACAGTGATTAATTTTTTGTATCGTAAAAAAAGGCTCTGAAAAAATATTTTTTCAGAGCCTTTTTATTTCGCTTTATGCAAGACTAATACTCGTCTTCGTTAAAAAAGAAATCTTCTTTGGTTGGATAATCGGGCCAAATTTCCTCAATGTTTTCATAGGATTCACCTTCGTCTTCAATTTCTTGAAGATTTTCAATTACTTCCATGGGCGCACCAGAGCGAATGGCAAAATCAATCAACTCGTCCTTCGTTGCAGGCCAAGGCGCGTCTTCTAAATTGGATGCTAATTCTAATGTCCAGTACATATTGTTTTTTATTTTTATGAAAATAATGCAATCAAAAATATTTTATCCATTATTTTTCGATAACGGGTTTTTAATTTTTTGCAAAAGTAAAAATTTATTTTTTGTATCAAAACAAACGTGAAAATTTTACATCCTTGGTTTCCAAGGAGTTTCGTTTATTTTTAACTCTTGCCCTAATTTTCTAGAAAGTACAAACAGGTAATCCGACAAACGGTTGAGGTATTTAATGACTAAATCGGCAACAAATTCGGTTTCGGCAAGTTCAATGGTGCATCTTTCGGCACGGCGACAAACACATCTCGCCAGGTGGCAAAAGGAAACAGTGGTATGTCCGCCAGGCAAAATAAAATGTTTTATGGGAGGAAGTGTTTCATTAATCGCATCCATTTCTTTTTCCAACAACACAATATCTTCTTCTTTTAAATCGGGGATTTTCATTTTAGATTTATTCGGATCTGCTGCCAAGGACGAGCCAATCGTGAACAATCTATCCTGAATTTCAATCAATAATTTCTGCGTGTGTTCTTCTGTAATTTGATCGCGTACCAAGCCGATAAAAGAATTTAATTCGTCTACTGTTCCGTAAGCTTGTATGCGAACATTGTTTTTCGGAACCCGAGTTCCGCCAATCAAGGATGTTTGTCCTTTATCGCCTGTTTTAGTATAAATTTTCATTTGACTAAGCCTCTTTCTTTTTCTACTGTAATGATATTTGAATTTACGTTGTCTGATTCCACCAAACCATCTTTTAATCGCACAATACGATGCGCGTGTTCCGCAATTTCTTCTTCATGCGTAACTACAATAATCGTATTTCCTTGCGAATGAATTTGTTCAAACAATCCCATAATTTCGATTGATGTTTTCGAATCCAAATTTCCCGTTGGTTCATCCGCCAAAATAATGGCTGGGTTATTTACCAAGGCACGCGCCACTGCAACACGTTGTCTTTGTCCGCCGGAAAGCTCATTCGGTTTGTGAAACATACGTTCTTGCAAACCTACTTGCGTCAATACTTCTTTTGCGCGCTTTTCGCGATCGGTTTTATTGAACCCTGCGTAAATCAGTGGAAGCATCACGTTTTCAAGTGCTGTAGAACGCGGCAATAAATTAAATGTTTGAAACACAAAGCCAATTTCTTTGTTTCGGATTTCCGCTAATTCATTATCCAACATTTTCGAAACAGCATGTCCGTTCAAAATATATTCTCCGCTACTGGGTGAGTCCAAACAACCCAACATATTCATCAGCGTAGATTTTCCGGACCCGGAAGGTCCCATCAAGGCTACATATTCGTTTTTTAAAATATCAAGTGTAACGGAACGCAATGCGTAAATCAGTTCCGTCCCAATTTGGTAGGTTTTCGCAATATTATTGAGCGTAATAATAGCTTGTTTCTGCATCGCAACAAAGATAATTGAATTTACGAAACCTAAGAATTGGTAATTGTGTTTTGTTTTAGCCTCATCCCCAGCCCTTCTCCGAAGAAGAAGGGAATATGAAAAAAGTCCTCTCCATTGGAGAGGACTTAAATTAAGAATCCGTTATTCCCTCCCTTTTAAGGAGGATTTAGGTGGTGCTTCCTTATTTCTGAATCAGAATCTTCTTATTTTCTAACCCATGAGAAGTAAGTATTTGTGCAAAATAGATTCCGCTTGGATACATGGATAAATTAATGTTTAGAGAGATGTTTACATTTCTTTCATCCAACAATTGCTCAGTTATTTTTTTACCAGTTTCATTATAAATAGTGATGGATTGATAACCTAATCCAGTAAATGTCATTTCAAAATGCCCATCATTTGGGTTTGGGTAACAAGATATTTTTATTTTATCTGTGCTTAAAGTTGGTAAACTAGTAACAAGATTTGAACAAGATAAGTACATAGTAGATGAATATTGGAGGTTGACATTACCTAATAAAGGTCTTCTTATAATTTGTCCATTTGTGGAATTAATTGAATAAAACTGTTGAGAACCTGAAATGGAATCAATGCCATCAAAAAAATAATTCGCGCTATCTTGTGCAAAAGCTGAAGTGAATCCCACAAAACTTTTTAGTCCTGGTATACTATCAACATCTTGCACAGTTCCTGTATAAGGATTTAGGTTTTCAAAAAACCATTTATAGCTTGAGCCTGTAAATAAGTTTCGAATGCAGTGAATAGATTTCGTAATGGTGTCGTAATGGAACGAGTAAATATTAGAATCGTTGGCGACTTTGTACTTTTCAGCTCCAGTATTGAGGTCAACGGCATATATCCATTGTTTAAATGCAGCGTCTGAACCCAATACAAAACAGGTTGAGCTGTCTTCTGCTAAAGTCATTGTTGAGCCAAAGATGGTATGTAAACCCGTTATACTGTCAAGAACATTTATATTGCCGTTGTATTGGTTAACTGTAATCAAGTACCATTTGCTACCCGAATACATCAGAGCAAATATTTTTTTTAAATAAACATCGTAATTCAATTCTGTAATGTTCGAGTCAGCCATTACGTGCTGATATATTACTTCTCCTGTATTTACATTTATACTATATATATGATGATAGGTAGAATTGTCAATCCCCATTGTAACGTACAAGTTACTATCAGGTTCAATGGTTTGTGTAGATGCAATTAAGCTTTGCAAATTTGATATGCTGTCCAGTACAGTAATTGCTCCATTATATCTATCTACCGAAACCAAAGACCAAGGTGGCCCATCATTTCCAACAATGCCATAAATAGATGAACACTGGGCAGAAATTCTTCCACAAATTAATGTAGTAAGCCAGAAGATTAGAAGTAATTTTCGGTTCATTGTGTTTGTTTTTTTAAGTTGTACATATACAAATTAAAGCGTATTAAAAGTTAAGGCGGCTTTTATTTCTGAATTAGAATTTTCTTATTCTCTATTCCATGAGAAGTAAGTATTTGTGCAAAATAAATTCCGCTTGGATACATGGATAAATTAATGTTTAGAGAGATGTTTACATTTTTCTCATCCAATAATTGTGTACTTATTTTTTTGCCTGTTTCATCATAAATAGTGATGGATTGATAACCAAGACCTGTAAATGTAATGGCGAAATGTCCATTGTTTGGCACTGGGTAAATGTTACTGATATAATCAAATGCCTTGGCACGTCCTTTTTGGAAATTTAGTTTTTCAGATAAAGCTAAGGCATTATTGGCAAGAGAATCTGATTTTTGTACAACACCCGCTCTCCATAGCTTTTCACTCAAAACATTTAAGGTATTTACTTTATTGGTGTCTTCCTTTTCGGTTTTTAAAACAGCATAAAGGGAATCAATCTTGTGATTCTGAGCATTGGCAGGAATTTGCTCCATTAGGAAGCAAAACAATAAACTTATTGAAAGTGGAAACAATTTCATATTGAGATGTATATGTGAAATTACAATTATATCCTTACGCCCATTACCAATACATCATCTACTTGATCCAACTTATCTTTCCAAGTTTCAAATGCATTTTCAAAAATTAATTTTTGCTCATCCATTGGTTTGGAGGCGTTGGCAATGAGTAATTCTTTCAGTTGTTTGTATTTGAATTTCTTGCCATTTGATCCACCAAACTGATCGGCATAACCATCCGTAAAAAGATAAACGCAATCGCCTTTAGTTAAATTTATTTCTTGAAGTGTAAATAGTTTTTGCTCTTTTGAATGAACGCCTACCGGCATTTTATCGGGCTTTATTTCTGTCAGTTCGCCTTGTGCGCTGATAATCCAAATCGGATTATTGGCACAAGCTGCTTGCAATTTTTTATTCTTAAAATCAAAAGTACAAAATACTGCATCCATTCCATCTTTACTTTCTGTCACTGTATCATCCGAATTCAGTGCTTTGATAATGTTTTTGCGCACATCATTTAAAACCAAATCAGGGCGAATAATTTTTCTTTCTATCACTGTTTCGTTGAGTAAGGAGATATTTAACAATGACATAAATGCACCCGGAACGCCATGTCCGGTGCAATCGCAACAAGCAATATGTACCAACCCATTTGCGGAAAAGTTCCAATAAAAATCTCCCGAAACAATATCGCGCGGTTTGAATAAAATAAAATGTTCGTTTAAAGAACGACTGATATAAACATCAGTCGTTAGCAAAGCCCGCTGGATACGTGAAGCATAAAGAATGCTGTCGGTAATGTCTTTGTTTTTTTCTTCTACAATGGCTTTTTGTTGTACCACTTCCGCAGTTCTTTCAACTACAACCTGTTCCAGGTGTTCTTTATCTTTACGCAGTTGGGCTGTGCGCCAGCGAAAGAAAAAATAAAGAGAGCCGCCAATAAGAATTATATAGATGCTATACGCCCACCATGTACGCTCCAATGGCGGCAATACTTTAAAAGTATAGGTTACAGGCTCGCTCCAAACTCCTTCTGGGCTTTGTGCTTTCAGTTTAAAGGTATAGGTGCCTTCGTATATATTGCCAAAAGTAGCGGTAGTTTTATCCGTTACCGGATTCCAGTCCTTATCATAGCCTTCGAGCATATATTGATACCTCACCAAATAAGGCTTTGCAGGTTCAACAGCGGCAAAATCAAAAGTGATGTTGTTATGTTTGTAAGGCAAAACTAAATGTTCAGGCAAAGGATAAAAACGAGTAATACTGTCAAAATGAACACCTGCAAATTTTTGGCGCATAGTATCACGTTGTGCCTCATTTAATACGCTGCCTGTTGTATTTATTTCTTCATTTACTATTGCCAATGAATCCTCTTTTTTCAATTCTCCATTCTCCACTTTCAACTCTCCATTTTGTAAATCGTACCAACATATCTTTTCACTTTGCAGTTTTATATCCTGTAGAATAACAGTAGGCGGCTCAAGGTTTTTATGAATTCCGCTGTAATCAAAACGCACTAATTTATCGCCTGTACCTGCCCATATAATTCCTTTGCTATCAACAAACATTGCATTTGTATTCACATCTTTTACCGGATAACCGTTTCTGAAATTATATTTTTCAAAAACAGGTGTATAATTTTCAGCAATAGTTGTGTTGGAAAGAGTATTATCTGCCGCAAGAGGAACAACTGCCATCTCACTTTTTTGGTCTCTCTTTTGGAGAGATTTAGAGAGGCTGTACCCTTTAAGCTCGCTAAACCCTTCATTGGTGCCGAACCAGAGATTCCCGCTTTGGTCTTGGACGATACTCGGAACAGTGTTATTGGCAAGCCCCTGTGCCGTTGTATAGGTGCTGAAGGATTTCCCGTCATAACGGCTTACGCCCCCGCCATCGGTTCCGAACCAGAGATTCCCGCTTTTGTCTTGGACGATACTCAAAACAGTGTTATTGGCAAGCCCCTGTGCCGTTGTAAAGGTAGTGAAGGATTTCCCGTCATAACGGCTCGCACCGCCCCCATAAGTGCCGAACCAGAGATTCCCGCTTTTGTCTTGGACGATACTATAAACACTGTTATTGGCAAGCCCCTGAGCGATGGTAAAAGTGCTAAAGGATTTCCCGTCATAACGGCTCGCACCGCCCCCATTCGTGCCGAACCAGAGATTCTCACTTTTGTCTTTGTATTCGCAAACAATTCCAGAATAAAGCCCCTGTTCGGCTGTGTAGGTGGTCATGGGGGTATAAAAACCGGCTGGCTTAGTTTCTGGTGCAGTAAGCTGTATGGTTTTTGCTCCGCTTTTGGTTTGTAGTGTATAGCTTGTCGGTTTTGTTGGTATAGCAATAATACGGGGTTTGGGGCAGGTATCTAATAGTGTAATACGGGTTGGCTTTAGTGTATCGGCTTTTGGGCTAATACCAATAGCAGCAAAAAGTTTTGTCGTGTTTTTGGTTTCTTTTGCAGGTTTATGGGTGCAAGCGAAAACAAACAATACAGAAAAGGCAAAGACGTAAATTGTTTTCATGATTGGTATTTTTAGAATGAGAAGGTAGTTCTCTAAAATGCTATCGAACAGCAAGTTTATGAAATAATAACATCCAAACCTAATTTGGTGAAATTGGAATTGAAACCCTCTTATGCAAAAATATTTTTTTAAATAAAACTTTATCGAATAATCGAAGCGCAATTAGGGCAAGCATTCAATCTGTGTATTTATGGGAGATTTTTGCTTGCAGGAGCATAATCGTTCACCGAGATTGCAATATCGTTCAGTCAGATTGGGTAACCGTTCACTGAGATTGCAATATCGTTCAGTCAGATTGGGTAATCGTTTACTGAGATTGCAATATCGTTCAGTCAGATTAGGTAATCGTTCAGCAAGATTGCAATATCGCTCGGTCAGATTGGGTAATCGTTCAGCAAGATTGCAATATCGTTCAGCGAGATTGCAATATCGCTCAGTCAGATTGTGTGATCGTTCAGCAAGATTGCAATATCGCTCAGTCAGATTGTGTAATCGTTCAGTCGTGTGCAACAATTGTTCCTCGAGGAAGCTGATTTTATTTTGGTGCTGCTTGCTCCAAAACTTGAACAGTAGGATGTGTAAAGTAAAAGCCCTCTTTTTTTAGGAGAGGGCTTTTAAGTGTTCTTAGATTCTAACTTTTGTAAACATGATTTTGCTTACCTGCCGATACTCTGGACTTGTTGCTCCGAATACCGACTTGATGTATTTCTTCACTTCTTGAACCAAGTGATGCACTCCAGTATTGCTATCGTACAAAAAATGATTTCGTGCCATACGTGCATTGCTCAATGCCGTTGCTTTGTTAATAACGGCAGTGTTTGCAGTATTCATGGTAGTGAATAATGTATCCAATGCGGCTGCTTTCAAATCCGCTTCATTGGGCGTGTACAAAGGTTCGGCTTGCAAATGATTTACTAAACGAGCAAAATGTTCCGTTAAGCTATCATAACTTGTTTGTGCTGCGGAAATCACTTTTGCCGCAGGGGCAGGTATAATGCCCTCTACAGGAACAAGTGGAGCTTCTGCGTGTTTGTCTTTATGCGCTTTAGTTCCATGTATTTTCCGAACGATGGCTCGTGCATTGGCAACGGTTAATTTTGCTGCTCCTGTTGCTTCCAAGGCATTTACAATGCGTGTGCTAAACTTTCTCAAAGGCTGAAAAAGCATCACTCTTTCATTGGTTGCATTGTTGTACTCCGTAGCAGCCGTATTTACAGCCGTTATTTTACTGCGCGCTTCCATCAACACGGCTTGTAAGGCTGCGAGCTGGATGCTTGCATTGCTGGGTTGATACGCTGTTGCGTACCCTTCGCAAAAAGAAATTAAATCTTCCAAATTGGCTACGTTCTTAACGTTGCCTGTTTCATGTGTCTTTTTCATGATTTCTATTTTTTAGATTAATACTGCATTTATAGTTCTGAAAACGGAAAGAATAAAAAAATATTGTGTAGAAAAAGAATTGACAATTGACTATGGTGAATTGATATTGCAAAATTGATTTGAAAATGTGCTGATGACTTTAATTGACAATGGAGAATTGAATAAATTTTCTTTACGTTCTTTTGACTTGATTCAAAAGAACCAAAAATTCAAGGCTTGGATTCCTCCTTTCATTTTAGCTTCCTGAAAGCTATTCATCGGGTGATTTTCTCGCATACGCTCGAAACTTCCCGAATTCATCACGCTTTCATTTTGCTAAAACTTTACTCGCAATCCGATGCCGTTGTTTTTCCTCAGCCTCATCTCCAAACCTTCTCCAAAGGAGAAGGGGTTAATTGACAATGGACAATTGAATAAATTATCCTTATGTTCTTTTTTCTTGAAAAAAAAGAACCAAAAATTCAAGGCTTGGATTCCTCCTTTCATTTTAGCTTCCTGAAAAGTGTTTTCTAAAAAATGTTTTTGAACGCGTGTTGGCAATGAAAGCATACGATGCCGTGTTGCTTGTGCGTGAGGAATTATGCTTTCTTGATTTTTTTGTTTCTTTTTGGATTAAGCCAAAAAGATAAAGAGAAATATATTTTTCTTACGTTCTTTTGACTTGATTCAAAAGAACCAAAAATTCAAGGCTTGGATTTCTTCTTTCATTTTAGCTTTCTGAAAGCTATTCATCGGATGATTTTCTCGCATACGCTCGAAAATCCCGAATTCATCACGCTTTCATTTTGCTAAAACTTTACTCGCAATCCGATGCCGTTGTTTTTCCTCAACCTCATCCCCAATCCTTCTTCAAAGGTGAAGGAGTTAATTGACAATGGGGAATTGAATACATTTTTCTTATGTTCTTTTGACTTGATTCAAAAGAACCAAAAATTCAAGGCTTGGATTTCTCATTTCATTTTAGCTTCCTGAAAGCTATTCATCGGGTGATTTTCTCGCATACGCTCGAAAATCCCGAATTCATCACGCTTTCATTTTGCTAAAATTTTACTCGCAATCCGATGCCGTTATTTTTCCTCA
>JBDTAC010000063.1 GCA_039924845.1 Bacteroidia bacterium | reverse complement strand
GGTCATGTATCCTTGGTTAAATAAAACAAGCAAGTAACACAATCACTTTTAAAACCTACAACGCCTTGTACAAAATACAAGGCGTTTTTTTATGTCCTTGAAAAGGCACATTGAAAAATTATTTTTTTGAATTAAAAAAAATCTTATTCTTAAAATAGATATATTTGTTAATCAGATACTTTTTATTTTCTTCATTAAGAAAATAATTTTTCAATAAAAATGAAAAAAAAATTAGTCTTCTTTATTTTTTTAGGATTGCTATTCATTTCTTTTGTTGCCCAATCTCAGGAGCCGAAAGACTCGATTATTCGAGCGAAAAAATATTTCTATCAAGGAGATAGTTTGAATGGTTTTGACGTTGCTGCAAAATATGTTGAAATAGTAAATCGGCTCAAAAATAAACGTGAAATTCTGGCGGAATTGTATCAAGAGGAAACCGCGTTTGTGCAAAAAAAATATCACATCATTCCAAAAAATCCATCCGATGCAATAAATCCCAATAATTATCATGTGCTTGCCAGTACCTGTGATAATATTGATTTTGAAGATGGAAATTGTACCGGTTGGGTTGGTTTTATAGGATATAATTCGAATTCCAATGCACCATTAACAACCACAGCGAACGGCATATTTAACGGACTTCTAAACTACCCAGTACCTTCCTGTAATTATCATACTATTGTGAATGCTGGTGCTGGAAACGATCCCTATGGAGGTTTTCCAGTACTCGATCCAGGCGGAGGGACTTACGCTTTGCGCTTAGGTGGAGACAATATTAATAAACGAAATGGAGGAGATTCTATATACTCTTGCACAGGTGGTGGTACCGGTGCTCCAGGTACATGGGGGTATAGTGGTGGCGAAATAATCGAACAAACATTTCTAGTAACTAATTTGAATGCGTTAGTTACGTATAGTTATGCAGTTGTTTTGAATGCAGGGGTTGGTCATGCCAATGGCCAGCAACCTTATTTTCTGTCGGAAGTATTGGATTCTGCAAACAATGTAATTCCTTGTTTGCAATATTATGTTCAAATTAATGCGGATACTATTCCTACAGGATTTCAACTTTCTTCAAAAGTGAATCAAGATGGAACGCCTGTTTATTATCTTACTTGGACATCAAACAGTTTTAATTTGAGTGCTTATATTGGACATAACGTTACTTTGTTTTTTGCTGAGGCAGGATGCACACTTGGAGGACATTTTGGATATGCTTATGTAGATGGATCCTGTTCAGTTGTTCAAATAACTGCGGCAAATACTTGCGGGTCTACTGTTTTAAAAGCGCCACCCGGTGCCGCTTCGTATGCATGGATAAAAATTCCTTCGGGTTCAGGTATTACAGGATCTGCAACAGGACAATCTGTAACAGTTGACCAAAGTGGTACTTATCAGGTTTCGGTAATGGTAAAACCAGGTTGCAGTTACGTTATTGATACTACCATTATAGTTAAACCAATACCATCTTTTACAGTAAGTCCAAACGATTCTATTTGCAAAGGCGATAGCTCCTATTTAATGGCGAATGGAACAATTAGTTATACGTGGCTGCCGACTTTTGGATTAACTTTAAATTCAGATTCTGTTGTAATAGCAAGTCCGTCCGTAACAACAACGTATACTGTAACAGGTTCAAATAGTTTTGGTTGTACAAGTACACAAGTGGTGAAAGTTTCTCTAAATCAGCAGATTACCGTTAATTCGAATTCTACTACGATTTGTCCCTTAGATAGTACGACATTGATAGCTACAGGTGCAACTATTTATAGTTGGACGCCTTCAACGGGATTAAATTCAAGTATAGGTGCGAGTGTGATTGCAAATCCTACGGCACTCACAACTTATACCGTAACAGGAACATCTTCGCAAGGATGTACAAGTACCGCGCTTGCGGCAGTATCCATTTATCCGGCACCGACCGTAGGAGTTAATTCGGGTACAATATGTTTGGGCGGCAACGTTATTTTAACAGGAACAGGAGCTGTTACTTACAACTGGAAACAAGCAATGGGTTTAAATTCAACGTCGGATACAAATGTAATTGCGAATCCTTTAACAACTACAACTTATACAGTTACAGGAACAGATGCAAATGGTTGCACGGGAACGGCAAAAAGTATCGTAACCGTAAATCCTTTGCCAGCGGCGGCATTCACAGCCAATCCGCTGCAAACAACGATACTTACATCTGTAATTAATTTTACAGATGCTTCTACAAACGCGGTTGCGTGGCATTGGAATTTCGGAGATGGAGATACGCTAACATGGAGCGCAATAGATAACAATCCGACGCATACCTACGCAGATACAGGCATATTTAATGTACAATTAATTGTTATCAACCAATACGGTTGTATGGATAGCGTGAGTATTCCAATCGATATAAAACCCATTTTTACATTTTATGCACCGAATGCTTTTACGCCTAACGGAGATGGAAAAAATGATACTTTTTTTGGAACAGGATATGGAATTAAAACCTATGAAATGTGGATTTTTGACAGATGGGGAAATTTAATTTATCATACCAATGATTTGAATGGTAAATGGAATGGAATAGCATTGGGTGGAACGAAAATAGCACAGATTGGCGTATATGTTTGGAAAGTGGAATTGTTGGATGTGTTTGATAAATCGCACCAATACATCGGACATGTATCCTTGGTTAAATAAAACAAGCAAGTAACACAATCACTTTTAAAACCTACAACGCCTTGTACAAAATACAAGGCGTTTTTTTATGTCTCATATCTGCAAAAAATAAAAGGCTTCACTTTCTCCTTTTGTGTTTCCATCTGCGGTGTGACCAGAGCCAAATTTCCGGCTGACGAATAATTTCTTGTTCTAACTTTCTGGTATGCCATTCGCTGATTTCTCCTTCAGTTGTATCGGCAGGGTTTTTAGGAAATCTATCTGTATTAACAGAATAATAACCGCGTTTGATGCGTTTTACATTCACAAAAATAAGTGGATAATTAAATTTGCGTGCAATCTTTTCTGTACCTGTAAAAACGGGTGTTTCTTGGTTCAAAAAGGTTGTCCAATAAGCATTTTCAGGTGCTGGCGTTTGATCAGCAATAAAAGCAGTTACATTTATTTCATTCCGTTTTTCAATCATAGTACGCACCATATCGTTGGTTGTAACAGGTATGGTTCCGAAACGAGCGCGCAATTGATACATCAATTTATCAAAAAGTTTATTGGAAAGCGGACGGTAAATGACGTACAGTTGATGTTTATGGAGCAAACTAAAAGGATGTCCGCACCATTCAAAATTCCCGAAATGCCCCATCACAAAAAGCATGTTTTTTTTCTGTGCATACAATTCATTGAAAAGATTTATTGTCTCGGGTTCGATGATACAACGTTCCTGAAAATCTTTTTTTGTCATGGAAGCAATTTTAATAGTCTCAAAAATTAAATCGCTCATGTACCGAAAATATTTTTTGGAGAGAACTAAAATTTCTTGCTCTGTTTTTTCAGGAAACGTATTTTTTAAATTCTGAAAAACTATTTTTTTTCGATATCCAACTAAATAATAAAGTAAAAAAAATAAGAAATCAGACAAGAAATAAATAATCCAAAAAGGAAGTAAGGACAATAAATAAATCACTAAAAAAAGCATTCGAAAAATTATTTTTTCAACCATGATTAATGCGAGGAATTATTTTCATTTTTTTTGTATAATTTTTTAGAATCTCGTAATTGTTGATGTTGCGAATCTTTGTATTCTTGAGAAAGTACATCGCTTGGTTTGTGTTTTGAATTTAGATAGGGATTACTTGGTGGACGCCCGTGCCTCCAGCAACTGCTGAATACGAAAATAGATAAGAATAACAGAACTGCCCAAATTGTTTTTTTTGTCGAAAAAATCATTCAACAAACATAAAACATTCTACGTAGAAATGCTATTTTTAAAGAATAATGAGCCAAGAAAAAGAGGTTTCAAAAAATATTTTTTCGAAACCTCTAAGAAAGTATTTAATCGAAATTACTGCGGACCGCCTTTGTTAATCCAAGCTTTTAATTTAGCCGCGTCGCATACACTGAGCGATTGTGGTCCTGTTGAGATGGAATTGGGCATGTGCAAAGAGGAATTCGAAGCTTCTATAAAAACGCGGTAATAAATGCTATTCGAGCCATTATTCATGTTGGCAAAAACACCTGCGTATGTTGTAAAGTTGTACGGTGTACCATGTCCCGTATTGTTATGGCAAGCGCCGCCAGAATTGCAATACGTGGTCATAATGGTGCCGATAGAATTGGTGTAGGTAACGTTAGTAGTATCGCAATTAGAGGGAAGTGTAGTGCTTACAGCGGGAGGAAGTGCAGCGCGATCCTTCACACAGGAATTAATGGTAATAATGGCAGCAAAACCAATAAGTAAAAAAATATTTTTAAACTGCATCTTATTTCAAATTTAGATTGCAAATATAAAATAATTGTGCAAAATATAAAATCTTTAATTGTTTTATCGCATCGTATTCAAATCAGCACGAAACTTTCCATGAAGCAATTTAATTATTTGTAGCGCCCAAAAATTAGTCACGCTGCTTTAGTTTAGGGATGAAATTTTTCTCCATTTGTTAACATCATAATAATTGCCTTCATCCTCTTATCTCTTGTTTCAGGTTTTTTTGCTGTTTGAAGTCGCCATACAATGGCATAAATATTCGTTTTGTTAAGTGTTTTGAAAAATAATTCCGTTTTTTTATTCTTAGCCAATTCTTTTAAAAAGTCGGCAGGCACAACCATGTTGCTTGACGAATCATAAGCTTGTTCCCATCTGCCATCAGCTTTTGCTGCCTCTACCTGTTTAATACCGGCAGCTTTCATTTCCCCTGATTTTTCAAGTCGTTCAATATGTTCCCGATTTCTTTTAGACCAAATGCTTTTGGATCTTCGGGGTGTGAATTTCTGAAGCCATGATTTCGTATCGTATGGTTTTTTTTGTCCATCAATCCATCCATAACATAAGGCCACATCCAGTGCCTCCGAATAGGTTATTGTTATATCATCAGAGTTTTTTTTGAAAAGCCGTATCCAAATTCCTGTTGATGATGTATTGTGTTTTGCCAACCATGAATTCAACTCCTTTATGGTAGTGAATGACAAGATTGGTAAATCCTGTTTCACTGCTTTGTTTTCCTCCTGAATTTTATTTTCCAATTTCATTTTTGATTTGTCAAATGTACAATTCTCCATTATCAATTTTCAATTATTTTGTTGGGTGCAAATTGGAACACTACCAACCC
>JBDTAC010000062.1 GCA_039924845.1 Bacteroidia bacterium | reverse complement strand
AATATTCCGAGTATTTATGCCATTGGCGATTGTGTTGGCGGACAAGCATTGGCGCACGTAGCAAGTAAAGAAGGAATTATTTGTGTGGAAAAAATTGCAGGACATCATCCAAAACCGTTGGATTATAATAACATTCCGGGATGTACGTATTGTCAGCCAGAAATTGCTTCCGTAGGTTTTACAGAAGCAAAAGCCAAACAAGCAGGTTATGAAATTAAAGTAGGTAAATTTCCTTTTTCGGCTTCTGGAAAAGCAAGTGCAGCAGGTGCGAAAGATGGTTTCGTAAAATTAATTTTCGATGCGAAATATGGTGAAATTTTAGGAGCACATTTAATAGGAGCTAACGTAACTGAAATGATTGAAGAAATTGTAATGGCGCGAGAATTGGAAGCAACAGGACACGAATTATTGACAACCATTCATCCGCATCCAACAATGAGCGAAGCTATTATGGAAGCAGCAGCAGCGGCTTACGGAGAAGTGATTCATCTGTAAGATAGTGTTGAAAAAATAATTTTTCAAGCACTTTTATTTAAGCTCATTTTTAAGGCTTCAAAAAATTAATTTTTTGAAGCCTTTTTTTCGACATCGGATTTCAAATAAATTTTTTGCTTCCTGAAAGCTAAAATGAAATGAGGAATCCAAACATTGAATTTTTCTTTGTTACTTTCATTTGTTTCAAGACAATAGAAAAACATAAAAATAGCTTTAAAAAATAATTTTTCGAATACGAAAATGATCAATTAAAATCGCGAAAAAAATCTTCGAAACTTATTTCTAGTGCTTCCAACAATCTGTTGATAATAAAGATAGACGTATTTACTCTGCCTTTTTCTATTCGGAATAAATTGGGTTTGTCCATATAACATCTTCGCGCCAATTCGCCTGCGAAATATTTTTTTTCAATCTCGCTTTGCGCAGATGTTCTCCGAATTTCAGTAAAAATTTTATTTTTTCTTTTTCTGCGGCAGTCATTATTGTAGCGAAATCTCGATACAATGAAACAGGATTTTTAGTTTAAAAAAGGTATCATATTTGACATCTCTTAAAATAATACATACTTTTGCCAAAGCGGATGCCGAAAAGATTACGAGTAGGCGCAATTAAAAATAAAAAATTATGAAAAAATTTAAACTATTATTTTATGCAGCTTCTGTAACTTTATTTTTAGCTTCTTGCTCGGGTAAAGATGGCGCACCGGGAGTAACGGGTCCTTCAGGAGCAGCGGGAACAAATGGTACAAACGGAACAAATGGTACAAACATTTCAACTAAAATAGACACAATAAATACCAGCTCATGGACTTCGTTTGCTACTTATTATATTGTTAATATTTCTGAGCCGGCTCTCACAAATGTAAATACTGACGGAGTTCTCGCGTATATTAGCTCAAATTCTGGACAATGGTTAGGGTTACCATGTACACATGTATTAAATAATGGAGATAATATGGTACCTGTTTTCCAAAATGGTACTATAAGGTTAGCGTACGAATTCTCGTCTGCTCCATCGGTTACCCTTCTTTTTAAAGTGGTAGTTATTCCTCCTGCAATGATGAAACAACATCCAAACTTAAATTTTAAAGATTACAATGCCGTGCGTAACGCGTTTCATTTACAAGATTAAAAAAGAGTATTCGAAAAAATAATTTTTCAAAAGCCGTAAACGTCATTGTTTGCGGCTTTTTGTATGTCTGAAAAAGGCGTTCAAAAAAATAATTTTTCAAAACTATTTTCTATAAGTTTTCTTTTTTGAGACACTTTTTTGCGGCATAGGATTTCAAATAAAATTTTAGCAAAATGAAAGCGTGATGAGTTTGGGAAGTTCCGAAAGTAATGAGGAAATCACCCGACGAATAGGTTTCAGGAAGCTAAAATGAAATGAGAAATCCCAGCCTTGAATTTTTTGGTTCTTTTTGTTTATAAGACAAAAAGAACAAGAAAACGTCTTCAAAAAAATAATTTTTCAAACGGAAAAAATAAAGCTAAATTTGCAGCCTCAAAAACAAAATACATTATAATGATGGAACACCAAACGATGGAACATACCGCACAAATGAATTTCGAGTTTAATGAAAACCAACGCATGATTGCGGATATGATTCGCAAATTCGGCGAAGAACATATTAAACCGAAAATGATGGAGTGGGACGAAGCTCAAATTTTTCCGGTAGAGGTTTTTAAAAAACTCGGAGAATTGGGGTTGATGGGCGTTTTGGTGCCAACAGAATATGGTGGTTCCGGATTTTCATACACAGAATATGTTACTGCAATTGTTGAAATTTCTAAAATATGCGGTTCTATCGGATTATCAATGGCAGCACATAATTCATTGTGTACGGGACATATTTTAGCATTCGGAAACGAAGAACAAAAAAAGAAATATTTACCAAAATTAGCAACAGCCGAATGGATTGGAGCTTGGGGTTTAACAGAAGTTGGAACAGGCTCGGATGCAGGCGGAATGATGACCACAGCGGTTGCTGACGGAGATTATTTCGTGATAAACGGATCGAAAAATTTTATTACACACGGGAAATCTGGAAACGTAGCCGTTGTAATTGTGCGCACTGGAGAAAAAGGTGATTCGCACGGAATGTCTGCTTTTATTGTTGAAAAAGAAACTGCAGGTTTTACGAGTGGCAGAAAAGAAAATAAATTAGGAATGCGTGCTTCCGAAACCACCGAATTAATTTTTGACAATTGCAGAGTTCATAAAAATCAGTTGATGGGAAATATCGGCGAAGGTTTTATACAAGCAATGAAAGTGTTGGATGGCGGTAGAATTTCGATTGCATCATTATCTGTAGGCATCGCGAAAGGCGCATTTGAAGCAGCGGTAAAATATTCGAAAGAACGCCAACAATTTGGAAAAGCAATTTCAGAATTTCAAGGAATTGCCTTTAAATTAGCAGATATGGCAACCGAAATAGAAGCGGCAGAATTATTAACATATCAAGCGGCAGACCTTAAAAATAGACACAAAAAAGTAACCAAAGAAAGTGCTTTCGCGAAATATTATGCTTCGGAAGTGGCTGTGAGAACAGCGAATGAAGCCGTTCAGATTTTTGGCGGATACGGTTATACAAAAGATTTTCCAGTGGAGAAATTTTATCGTGATGCAAAACTTTGTACCATTGGCGAAGGAACATCCGAAATTCAAAAAATAGTTATCGCAAGAGAAATCTTAAAATAAGGGCTTCAAAAAAATAATTTTTGAAAACTGATTTTTAATTTTTACATTTGCCATCCGTTTTAAAAACTAAAAAACATTAAAAATGATTATTGTACCGATAAAAGAAGGCGAACCAATTGAAAAAGCACTTAAAAAATTCAAAAAGAAATTTGAAAAAACAGGTGTTGTAAGAGAATTGAGAGAAAGACAAAAATTCACGAAACCATCCGTGAAATTTAGAGAAACGCGTATCAAAGCCGTTTACAAACAAAAAATGCAAGAAGCAGAAGCTTAAGCAAAAAAATAATTTTCCCAATAAAAATTTTGCGGGAGAAAATTTACTTTTCGATACAACTTTTTAAAATTGTATTCGTTGAAACAAGTAAGTTTTCTCCCGTTTCTTATGAGTCAAGAAAAATTTCTCCACTATATACAGTACGAAAAACGGTTTTCGCCTCACACCCTTACCGCTTACAAAAATGATTTGAAACAATTTCAATTGTTTCTCGAAAAAATAAATTCCACAAACATTATTAAGGCTGATTTTTCCTCCATTCGTTTGTGGATGGCGGAGTTGATGCAAGAAAAAAACAGTAGCCGCACAGTGAATCGGAAATTAACGGTGCTGAAATCGTTTTACAAATTTTTGTTTCGAGAAAAAATAATTGAGATCAATCCGACGTTGAAAGTAATTGCTCCAAAAACGTCAAAAAAATTGCCCGTTTTTGTGGAAGAAAAGAAAATGACTATTTTGTTGGATAATGTTTTATTTACTGATAATTTTGAGGGCATCAGAAATAAATTAATCATCGAATTATTTTATGCCACAGGTATTCGTTTGTCGGAATTGGTGAATTTGAAAGAAAAAGACATTGATTTATTTTCGGGAAACTTGAAAGTGTTGGGAAAAAGAAATAAAGAACGGATTCTGCCGATTCATGCGGAACTCAAAAATAAAATTGAAAAGTATATCGTTGAAAAAAATAATTTAAACATCGAATACGAAAAAGGTTTTTTGTTCGTTACAGATAAAGGAAAGAAAATATATCCAAAAATGGTCTATCGCATTGTAAAACTTTATTTGGCGCAGGTTACAACAATTGATAAAAAAAGCCCTCATGTATTGAGACACACTTTTGCGACACACATGCTTAACAACGGCGCCGATTTGAATGCAGTGAAAGAATTATTGGGACACGCGAATTTGGCAGCAACACAAATTTATACGCATAATACAGTAGAAAAATTAAAAAAGGTATATCAGCAAGCACATCCGAAAGCATAGTATTTACAATAGAATCACTATAAATATCATTCAAAAAAATAATTTTTAAAAAGGAGGAAATCATGAAAACAGAAATTCAGTCCATACATTTTACTGCGGACAAAAAACTATTAGAGTTTGTGCAGGAAAGAGTTGATAAACTCGGACATTTTTACGATGGAATTATTGGTAGTGAAGTTTTTTTACGGTTGGATAAATCTGATGCTGCAGAAAACAAAGTAGCCGAAATAAAAATATTAATTCCCGGTAACGACTTGTTTGCGAAAAAACAATGTAAAACCTTTGAAGAAGCTGTGGATACAAGTATAGAAGCACTCACAAAGCAAGTAAAAAAGCACAAAGAAAAATTGAGAGGTGTATAAATATGCTTTTTTCTTAGAAAAAAAATAAATTTATTTTGTAACTAATTAAATTAGTTATAACTTTGCAGTCCTTTTTAAAAAAGGGGACTGCTTTTTTGTGTCGATTTAGATTGATTTGTTCTTTGAAAAAAAGTGGTGAGAAAGTCTTGCCGATGTAGCTCAGCTGGCCAGAGCAGCTGATTTGTAATCAGCTGGTCGGGGGTTCGAATCCCTCCATCGGCTCTATAATGTAATGTGAATTTGGCAGGGGAGATACCAGAGTGGCCAAATGGGACAGACTGTAACTCTGTTGTTTTACGACTTCGAAGGTTCGAATCCTTCTCTCCCCACAAACAACTATTATAGAAAAAAAAGTCTTGAAAAATTAATTTTTCAAGACTAAAAAATAGAAGAAGAATAACGTTCATTGAGATTTTTAAAAGATTAAAAAAAATTAAGCAGAAGTAGCTCATTTGGTAGAGCGTCAGCCTTCCAAGCTGAGGGTGGCCGGTTCGAGCCCGGTCTTCTGCTCTTAAAGATAATTGAGGACGAGGTAAACGCTCTTTTGAAAGATGAAAAGTTAGAACGGCAAAATAAAAAGCCATTGTAGCTCAGGGGTAGAGCACTTCCTTGGTAAGGAAGAGGTCACGGGTTCAAATCCCGTCAACGGCTCTGCTTCAGAAGTGAATGAAAGTGAAATATTAGTAATAAATAAATAATAACAATAAATTTAAAAACCCAATATAGCTATGGCTAAAGAAAAATTTGATCGTTCCAAACCACACGTAAACATCGGAACTATTGGTCACGTTGACCACGGTAAAACAACCTTAACTGCTGCTATTACAACAGTATTAGCTAGTAAGGGATTGTCAGAAAAAAGATCGTTCGATTCTATCGATAATGCTCCTGAGGAAAAAGAAAGAGGTATTACTATTAATACATCTCACGTAGAATATTCTACCGCGAATCGCCACTATGCGCACGTTGATTGTCCAGGTCACGCGGATTATGTGAAAAACATGGTTACAGGTGCTGCTCAAATGGACGGTGCTATATTAGTTGTTGCTGCTACGGATGGTCCGATGCCACAAACACGTGAACACATTCTTTTGGCTCGTCAAGTAGGCGTTCCACAAATTGTTGTGTTTATGAACAAAGTGGATATGGTGGATGATCCTGAATTGTTGGATTTAGTTGAAATGGAAATTCGCGAATTATTGAGTTTCTATAATTTTGACGGAGCTAAAATTCCTATCATCAGAGGTTCTGCTTTGGGTGGTTTGAATGGTGATGCAAAATGGGTAGAAAAAATTATGGAATTGATGGATGCGGTGGATTCTTTTATTCCAATTCCAGTTCGTCAAATTGATAAAAACTTTTTGATGCCAGTAGAGGATGTATTCTCTATCACTGGTCGTGGTACTGTTGCAACAGGAAGAATTGAAACAGGTGTTATCAACTCTGGAGAAGATGTTGAAATCATCGGTATGCAAGAGCAAGAAACAAAACTTAAATCAACCATTACAGGTGTTGAGATGTTCCGTAAAATATTGGACAGAGGTGAAGCTGGAGATAACGTTGGTTTATTGTTGAGAGGTATTGATAAAAAAGATATCAGAAGAGGTATGGTTGTTGCTAAACCTGGTTCTATCACTCCTCACACTGAATTTACAGCAGAGATTTATGTATTGAAAAAAGAAGAAGGTGGCCGTCATACTCCATTCCATAACAAATATCGTCCTCAATTTTATTTGAGAACAACAGATGTTACGGGGGAAATTACACTTCCGGAAGGACGTGAAATGGTTATGCCTGGTGATAACGTTACAATTACCGTGAAATTGATTGTACCTGTTGCGATGGATAAAGGATTGCGTTTCGCTATCCGTGAAGGTGGAAGAACAGTAGGTGCAGGACAAGTAATTTCAATTATAAAATAAGTTAACAGTTTCCAGTTGGCAACCGCTACAATGCGGTTGCCTGCTGCCAATTGCTAACGAATACGGGTGTAGCTCAATTGGTAGAGTAGTGGTCTCCAAAACCATTGGCTGGGAGTTCGAGTCTCTCCACCCGTGCAATGGAATTAAAGAAAAAAAATGAGTAAAATAAAAGACTATTTAGAAGACGCAAGCAATGAACTTTTTCATAAAGTATCATGGCCTACGTTGAGTGAACTTCAAAGCAGCTCTGTGGTTGTGATGATTACTTCTGTTATTATCGCAATGATTGTTTTTGGTATGGATAGATCTTTTAACTTTATAATGGAACAATTTTACCATATTTTTCAATAATTTTTAATCGAAAAAAGCAGCAATGAGCGATAAAGTTATCAATACCCCCGTTAGAAAATGGTACGTTGTGAGGGCTGTGAGCGGTCAGGAGAAAAAGGTAAAACAATATATTGAGTCTGAAATCGGCTTGCTTGGAATGAAAGATTATGTTTCGCAAGTTCTGATTCCGACTGAAAAAGTATATCAAATTCGTAACGGAAAAAAAGTGAGTAAGGAAAAAAACTTTTTTCCAGGTTATGTTTTGATTGAAGCAGCGTTGGTGGGAGAAGTACCGCATATCATTAAAAATATTACTGGTGTGATTGGGTTTTTAGGAACCAAAGGAGGAGAAGCTGTTCCTTTGAGAATAGCAGAAGTAAATCGTATTTTAGGAAAAGTAGATGAGTTGGCGGAAAGTGATGCAGAGATAAATATTCCGTTTATTGTTGGAGAAACAGTGAAAGTAATAGATGGACCATTCAATAGTTTTTCTGGAATCATTGAAGAAATCAATGAAGAGAAGAAAAAGCTGAAAGTTATGGTGAAAATATTTGGGCGGAAAACACCACTCGAATTGAGTTACATGCAAGTTGAGAAAGAAAAATAACAATCATTAAATGATGAATTAAGAAGGATGAATTTTTAGAGCTTCCATTCGTAAATTCTAATTCACATTCAACATTTAAAAACAAATAAAAAATGGCTAAAGAAATAACAGGAGTTGTAAAATTGCAAGTAAAAGGCGGAGCGGCTAATCCATCTCCTCCAATTGGTCCTGCATTAGGTGCAAAAGGTGTAAATATCATGGATTTTTGCAAGCAATTCAATGCAAGAACCCAAGATCAAGCAGGTAAAGTATTACCCGTTATTATTACTGTTTATTCAGATAAATCGTTTGATTTTATACTTAAAAAACCTCCAGTTGCTGTGCAATTGAAAGATGCTGCAAAGTTGAAATCAGGGTCTGCTGAACCAAACAGAAAAAAGGTGGCCTCCGTAAATTGGAATCAAATAAAAGCGATTGCTGAAGAAAAAATGTCGGATTTGAATTGTTTTACAATGGATTCAGCAATGAGTATGGTGGCTGGAACTGCAAGAAGTATGGGTATCACCGTTGACGGCGAATCTCCTTTAAAAAAATAAAATATAAACCTGATGGAGTTTGCTTTTTGTAAACGTTTGCACATCAAAAAAACAATAAAATGGCAATTAGCAAAAAAAGAAAAGCAGCGTTAACAAAATACGATAGTGAAAAATCTTATAGTTTAGCGGATGCATCTAAGATTATAAGAGAAATTACAAATACAAAATTTGATTCTTCAGTGGATTTGAGTATCCGCTTAGGAGTTGATCCTCGTAAGGCCAATCAAATGGTAAGAGGTATTGTAACTTTACCTCACGGAACTGGAAAAACAAATAAAATTTTGGTTTTATGTACGCCTGATAAAGAAGCAGAAGCGAAAGCTGCAGGTGCTGATTTTGTAGGTTTAGATGAATATATTGAAAAAATAAAAGGTGGTTGGACAGATGTGGACGTGATAATCACAATGCCAAGTGTAATGGGAAAAGTAGGAGCTTTAGGAAGAGTTTTAGGACCAAGAGGTTTAATGCCGAATCCGAAAACAGGAACTGTTACTATGGAAGTGGGAAAAGCTGTAATGGAATCAAAAGGTGGTAAAATCGACTTTAAAGTAGACAAAGCCGGAATCATTCAATCTTCTGTTGCAAAAGCATCCTTTGATGCACAAAAAATTGCCGAAAATGCAAATGAATTGTTACAATCAATTATAAAATTAAAGCCTGCTTCCGCTAAAGGCATTTATGTTAGAAGTGTGTACATGTCGAGCACGATGAGCCCGAGTGTACAAATTGAAACAAAATCCTTAGGGCTATAATTTTAATCGTTTTTGCTGATAAAATGCAAAAATACAGATAAAAAAACATGAAAAAAGAAGACAAAAATAAAGCAATAGAGTTAATGGTAGAGCAACTCGCCAATAACAAAAATTTCTATTTGACAGATACTTCCGGTTTGAGCGTAGAAAGCGTTAATAAATTGAGAAGAATGTGTTATAGTAAAAAGATTCATTTGCAAGTTGTGAAAAATACCTTGCTTCAAAAAGCAATGGAAAAACAAAACGATGCAGAATTTCAACCTTTATATAGTGCACTTAAAGGCGCTACTGCGATAATGTTTTGCGAATCAGCGAGCGAGCCTGCAAAAGTAATTCAAGAGTTCAGAAAAACGAAAGACAAACCTCTTTTGAAAGCTGCTTTTGTAGAACAATCAGCTTATTTAGGCGACAATGAATTAACAGCATTAGCAAGTATTAAATCTAAAAATGAACTCATTGGAGATATTATCGGCTTATTACAATCTCCAGCTAAAAATGTTATTTCTGCACTTCAATCAGGTAAAAATACAATTGCAGGTGTAGTGAAAACATTATCCGAAAGATCAGAATAAAAATTTTATAATTAAACTTAGTAATTAATCAATTAAAAAACAATAAAAATGGCAGACGTAAAAACATTAGCGGACCAATTGGTTAGCTTGACAGTAAAAGAAGTACAAGAATTAGCAAAAATCCTAAAAGATGAGCATGGTATCGAACCAGCAGCAGCAGCAGTTGCAGTTGCAGTTGGTGGCGGTGGAGCAGCAGCGGCAGCAGAAAAAACAACATTTGATGTTATTTTGAAAAGTGCAGGTGCAGCAAAATTAGGTGTTGTTAAAATAGTAAAAGAAATCACTGGCTTAGGCTTGAAAGAAGCAAAAGATCTTGTTGATGGTGCACCAAAACCAGTAAAAGAAGGTATTGCAAAGGAAGAAGCAGAATCTATTAAAGCACAATTAACAGAAGCAGGAGCTGAGGTTGAAGTTAAATAAGCTCTTCTAAATACAATCATAAGGTACAGCCTCTTTTCCTTAGGGAATGAGGTCTGTTCCTTTTGTTGTTTATAGTTTTATCTTGTTTTTTAACCTTTAAACTCACGCACCTTGGCTCAGAATAAAAAAGCGCAAAGAATTAACTTTGCATCTATAAAAAATCAGATTGATTATCCCGATTTTCTGGATATTCAGATAAAATCTTTTCAAGATTTTTTTCAACTTGAAACTACTTCCGAGAATCGGAAAAAAGAAGGTCTTTTTAAAGTTTTCAGCGAAAACTTTCCAATCTCAGATGCGCGAAATAATTTTGTGCTCGAATTTTTGGATTATTTCGTAGATCCTCCAAGATATTCGATTGACGAATGTATTGAAAGAGGTTTGACATACAGCGTTCCGCTGAAAGCCAAATTAAAATTATATTGTACAGATCCTGAACACGAAGATTTTGAAACTATCGTTCAGGATGTATATTTAGGAACAATTCCTTATATGACACCTAAAGGTACTTTTTGTATCAACGGTGCTGAAAGAGTTGTTGTTTCCCAATTACATCGCTCTCCAGGAGTGTTTTTCGGACAAAGTCGTCATGCAAATGGCACAAAATTATATTCTGCCCGTGTTATTCCTTTCAAGGGTTCTTGGATAGAATTCGCAACAGACATCAACAGTGTGATGTACGCATACATTGATCGTAAAAAGAAATTACCTGTTACAACACTTTTGAGAGCTATCGGTTTCGAAAGTGATAAACAAATACTTGAAATATTTAACCTTGCTGACGAGTTAAAAGTGAGCAAAGTGGCTTTGAAAAAAGCAGAAGGACGTAAGCTTGCTGCCAGAGTTTTAAAAACTTGGGTGGAAGATTTCGTGGATGAAGATACTGGAGAAGTTGTTTCTATTGAGCGTAACGAAGTGATTATTGATCGCGAAACAATATTGGAAGATCATCACATTGATATGATTGTGGATGCCAACGTAAAATCTGTTATTCTTCATAAGGAAGATGTAAATGCTGCTGATTATGCAATTATTTACAATACACTTCAAAAAGACACTTCTAACTCAGAAAAAGAAGCGGTAGAACAAATTTATCGCCAATTGAGAAATGCTGAACCACCTGATGAAGAGACGGCAAGAGGCATTATCGACAAATTATTTTTCTCTGACAAAAGATATGATCTTGGAGAAGTCGGTCGCTACAGAATCAATAAAAAATTAGGGATGCAAACTCCCGAAGATGTTAAAGTTCTTACAAAAGAAGACATCATCGCAATTATCAAATATTTGATTGAGTTGATTAACTCAAAAGCAAATGTGGATGATATTGACCATTTAAGTAACAGAAGAGTTCGTACCGTTGGAGAGCAATTATACTCACAATTTGGAGTAGGATTGGCACGTATGGCACGTACAATTCGTGAACGTATGAACGTTCGTGATAATGAGGTGTTCACGCCAACAGATTTGATTAATGCAAAAACATTATCATCTGTCATCAATTCATTTTTTGGAACGAATCAACTTTCTCAGTTCATGGATCAAACCAATCCTTTGGCTGAAATTACGCACAAAAGAAGATTGTCGGCACTCGGGCCTGGTGGACTTTCAAGAGAAAGAGCTGGATTTGAGGTACGTGACGTTCATTACACACATTACGGACGTTTATGTACAATTGAAACACCCGAAGGTCCTAATATTGGATTGATTTCTTCGCTTTGTGTTTTTGCAAAAATCAATAAACTCGGATTTATCGAAACTCCCTACAGAACCGTTAGTAATGGTAAAGTAGATATGAATGATCCTATTATTTATTTGACGGCTGAAGAGGAAGATCAAAAAATAATTGCTCAAGCAAATGCATCTATAAACGACAAAGGGGCTCTTACAGATGCAAAAATAAAAGCACGCTACGAAGGAGATTTTCCTGTTGTAGACCCGGATAACGTACACTTAATGGACGTTGCTCCGAATCAAATTGCCTCCATTGCTGCATCACTTATTCCATTTTTGGAACACGATGATGCCAATCGTGCTTTGATGGGATCAAATATGCAGCGTCAAGCAGTGCCATTGTTGCGCCCACAATCTCCAGTAGTAGGGACAGGATTGGAAGGTTTGGTTGCGAGAGATTCCCGCGTACTTGTAAATGCAGAAGGCGAAGGCGTTGTAGAATATGTTGATGCTTCTGAAATCGTTATCAGATATAGCAGAACTGAGGAAGAAAAATTAATTAGTTTTGACGATGATACGAAACGATATAAACTCATTAAATTCAGGAAAACCAATCAAAATACGTGTGTTAATTTAAAACCAATTGTTAAAAAAGGAGAAAAAGTAACAAAAGGTCAGGTTTTATGCGAAGGATATGCTACTCAAAACGGAGAGCTTGCTTTGGGTCGTAACTTGAAAGTAGCATTTATGCCTTGGAAAGGGTATAATTTTGAGGATGCGATTGTTATTTCGGAAAGAGTAGGTCGCGAAGATCTTTTTACTTCTATACACATTGATGAGTATTCATTAGAAGTGAGAGATACAAAAAGAGGCTTGGAAGAATTAACTTCTGATATTCCGAACGTGAGTGAGGAGGCAACGAAAGATTTGGATGAAAATGGTTTAATTCGTGTGGGTGCTGAAGTAAAAGAAGGTGATATTCTAATCGGAAAAATTACTCCAAAAGGAGAAACAGACCCTTCGCCAGAAGAAAAATTATTGAGAGCTATTTTTGGAGACAAAGCCGGTGATGTGAAAGATGCATCCTTAAAGGCTACTCCGTCTTTACGTGGTGTGGTAATTGATAAAAAATTATTTTCGAGAGTAGTAAAAGACAAGAAAACAAAAGGGGACGAAAAAGGAATTCTCGATAAAATAGAAAAAGATCATAACCTGGCTGTTGGTGAGTTAAAATCCAAATTAGTGGATAAATTATTTGTATTAGTAAATGGAAAAAGCTCTCAAGGTGTTCACAACAGTTTGAAAGAAGAAATTGTTCCAAAGGGTACAAAATTTACTCAAAAAATTCTTGAAAAAATTGATTATATCACTGTAAATCCAAGTCGTTGGACAACAGACAAGGATAAAAATGATCTTATCAAAACTTTGTTGCATAATTTCCATATTAAATACAACGATTTACTTGGAGCTTATAAGAGAAAAAAATTCGCAATAAAAGTAGGAGATGAATTACCAGCTGGAATTATTCAACTTGCTAAAATTTACATTGCTAAAAAACGTAAATTAAAAGTAGGTGATAAAATGGCTGGTCGCCATGGTAATAAAGGTATTGTTGCGAGAATTGTTCGAGATGAAGATATGCCATTTTTGGAAGACGGAACTCCCGTTGATATTGTATTGAATCCATTAGGCGTACCTTCTCGTATGAACTTGGGTCAGATTTATGAAACCGTTTTAGGTTGGGCAGGACAAAAATTAGGAATGCAATTTTCAACACCTATTTTTGATGGCGCAACCATGGATCAAATCAATGAATATACTGATAAAGCAGGCGTTCCAAGAAATGGAAGAACGTATCTTTACGATGGCGGTACAGGTGAGCGTTTTGAACAACCGGCAACTGTAGGCGTTATTTATATGTTGAAACTTGGACACATGGTGGATGATAAAATGCACGCACGTTCCATCGGACCTTATTCGCTTATTACACAACAACCATTGGGTGGTAAAGCTCAGTTTGGAGGTCAGCGTTTTGGTGAGATGGAGGTTTGGGCATTGGAAGCATTTGGTGCAGCCAATATTCTTCAGGAAATCCTTACTATTAAATCGGATGACGTAATTGGAAGAGCAAAAGCATACGAAGCCATTGTAAAAGGCGAAAACATGCCAACTCCCGGAATACCGGAATCTTTCAACGTATTGTTACACGAGCTAAGAGGATTGGGATTAAATATTTCCTTAGATTAACGACCGACAACCATGTGTTGTAAAAAATAATTTTTGAAAAAAAATTTTTAACGATAAACAAAAAAAAATGGCTTTCAAAAGAGATAATAAACTAAAAAGTAATTTTACAAAAATTACTATCAGCTTAGCTTCACCAGAAGCAATATTAGGACGCTCCAGTGGTGAAGTTTTAAAGCCAGAAACAATCAATTATCGTACTTATAAACCAGAAAGAGATGGTTTATTTTGCGAACGTATTTTCGGTCCGGTTAAAGATTGGGAATGTCATTGCGGTAAATACAAACGAATCAGATACAAAGGTATTGTTTGCGATCGTTGCGGAGTTGAGGTTACGGAGAAAAAAGTGAGGAGAGAACGTATGGGGCACATCAGTTTGGTGGTTCCTGTAGCGCATATTTGGTACTTCAAATCTTTACCTAATAAAATTGGTTATTTGTTAGGACTTCCTACCAAAAAGTTAGACATGATTATTTACTACGAGCGTTATGTAGTGGTAAATGCAGGTGTAAAAGCAAGCGATGGTGTTAATTATTTAGATTTTTTAACAGAAGAAGAATACCTTGAAATTTTAGATACTCTACCAAAAGACAATCAATATTTGGATGATAACGATCCAAATAAATTTATTGCCAAAATGGGTGCTGAGGCACTTCACGAATTGCTTTCTCGTCTTCAACTAGACACATTGTCGTACGACTTGAGACATAAAGCAAATACGGAAACATCTCAACAACGTAAAAACGAAGCATTGAAACGTTTGCAAGTGGTAGAAGCATTTCGCCACGCAAATGACCATGTTGAAAATCGCCCTGAATGGATGATTGTGAAAGTAGTTCCAGTTATTCCTCCAGAATTGCGTCCTCTTGTTCCTTTGGATGGTGGACGTTTTGCAACTTCTGATTTAAATGATTTGTATAGAAGGGTTATCATTCGTAACAATCGTCTAAAAAGATTGATTGAAATAAAAGCTCCAGATGTTATTTTACGGAATGAAAAAAGGATGTTACAAGAATCTGTAGATTCTTTGTTTGATAATTCAAGAAAATCAAATGCCGTTAAAACAGATTCAAACAGAGCATTAAAATCACTTTCGGATTCCTTAAAAGGAAAACAAGGTCGTTTCCGCCAAAATTTATTAGGTAAACGAGTAGATTATTCTGCACGTTCCGTAATTGTTGTAGGTCCTGAAATGCAATTGCACGAATGCGGTTTGCCAAAAGGTATGGCAGCAGAGTTATTTAAACCGTTCATCATTCGTAAAATGATTGAAAGAGGAATCGTGAAAACGGTTAAATCTGCTAAGAAAATTGTAGATAAAAAAGATCCTGTTGTTTGGGATATCTTAGAAAATGTTTTGAAAGGACATCCTGTATTATTGAATCGTGCTCCAACCTTACATCGTTTGGGTATTCAAGCTTTCCAACCAAAGTTAATTGAAGGAAAAGCAATTCAATTACATCCATTGGTTTGTACTGCGTTTAACGCGGATTTTGATGGAGATCAAATGGCGGTGCATCTTCCACTCGGAAATGCAGCTATTTTGGAAGCACAAACATTGATGCTTGCTTCGCATAATATTTTAAATCCTTCTAACGGAGCTCCAGTTACAGTACCTTCACAAGACATGGTATTGGGCTTGTATTACATGACCAAAGGGAGAAAGAGCGAAAAGGGAAATCCTGTGAAAGGAGAAGGCTTGAAATTTTATTCTCCTGAAGAAGCTATTATTGCTTACAATGAGAAAAAAGTAGATTTACACGCTTGGGTGCACGTAAAATTGCACAATATAAAGGAAAATGGAAAGTTCGTTTCTAAACTTTTTGAAACGACTGTGGGAAGAATTATTTTTAACCAAGTAGTTCCCAAAGAAGTTGGTTACATCAATGAATTATTGACCAAAAAGTCTTTGCGTGATATCATTGGTGATATCATGAAAGAGACTGGAATGGCTAAAACGGCTAAATTCTTGGACGAGATTAAAAGTCTTGGATTTAATGCGGCTTTCAGAGGCGGACTTTCATTTAATTTAGGAGATGTGGTTACTCCATCTGATAAAACAAAAATGATTGCAGACGCGAATACGCAAGTGGACGAAGTGGTAAACAATTATAATTTAGGTTTTATCA
This sequence comes from Bacteroidia bacterium, assembly GCA_039924845.1. NCBI lineage: Bacteria > Pseudomonadati > Bacteroidota > Bacteroidia > Bacteroidia bacterium. The sequence goes on along the minus strand of JBDTAC010000062.1, from coordinate 32,694 downwards.
CCAACAACGAGCGTTACAATCAAATCATTGATATTTGGACACATACAAATTCAAGAATTACTAAAAAGGTAATGGATCAACTTTCCAGTGATAGACAAGGTTTTAATCCTGTTTACATGATGCTTGATTCTGGTGCGAGGGGTTCTAAAGAACAAATTCGTCAGTTAAGCGGAATGCGTGGATTGATGGCAAAACCTCAGAAATCTGGATCTACAGGTGGTGAGATTATCGAAAATCCGATTATCTCAAACTTTACAGAGGGACTTTCCATCTTAGAATATTTTATCTCTACTCACGGTGCGCGTAAGGGTTTGGCGGATACTGCTTTGAAAACAGCGGATGCTGGTTACCTTACCAGAAGACTCGTGGATGTGGCGCAAGACGTTATTATTACAGGAGAAGATTGTGGTACATTACGCGGATTGGTTGCTACTCCACTTAAAAAGAATGATGAAGTTGTAGAATCACTTTACGAAAGAATTCTTGGAAGAACCACTGTTCATGATGTTCACGATCCATTAACTGGAAAATTATTGATTGAATCTGGATTGGAGTTTACAGAAGACATCGCTAAATTGATTGAGAAATCGCCAATAGAATCGGTTGAAATCAGATCAGTGCTTACGTGCGAAATGAAAATGGGTGTTTGTGCAAAATGCTACGGACGTAACTTGGCTACTGGCAGAATGGTGCAAAAAGGGGAGGCTGTAGGAGTTATTGCAGCTCAATCTATTGGAGAGCCGGGTACACAGCTGACACTTCGTACATTCCACGTGGGTGGTACTGCTTCTAACACAGCAGCATCTTCTAAAATTGAAGCGAAATACGATGGTATTTTAGAAATAGACGAATTAAAAACGGTACAACGTAAAAATGCAGATGGCATAACGGTAAATTTAGTTATCGGACGTTCTGCAGAGATACGCGTTATCGATGCAAATACAAGAATTACACTTACAACTGCTCATATTCCTTACGGTTCTCAATTGTATGTGAAAGATGGCGGTAAAGTGAAAAAAGGTGATTTGATTTGCGATTGGGATCCATACAATGCGGTTATCGTTTCAGAATTTGCTGGTAAAGCAGAATTTGACAACATCGAAGATGGTATCACTTTCCGTGAAGAATCCGATGAACAAACAGGTTTTAAGGAAAAAGTAATCATCGAATCGAGAGATAAAACAAAAAATCCGGTTATCAAAATCGTTGATAAAAAAGAAACATTACGTTCGTACAACATTCCAGTTGGTGCTCACATTATGATTAGTTCTGGATCGAAAATTGAAACAGGACAAATTTTGGTGAAAATCCCGAGAATGAGCGGAAAATCAGGTGATATCACGGGTGGTTTACCTCGTGTAACCGAATTGTTTGAAGCACGTAATCCTTCTAATCCTGCTGTTGTTTCTGAGATTGACGGAATTGTTTCTTTCGGAAAAATTAAACGCGGAAATCGTGAAGTGATTGTAGAATCAAGAACTGGCGAACAAAAACGCTATTTAGTTCAATTGTCCAAACATATTTTGGTTCAAGAAAATGATTTTATAAAAGCTGGAGAGCCGCTTTCTGACGGAGCAATAACACCTGCAGATATTTTAGCGATTAAAGGACCAACGGCTGTTCAAGAATATTTGGTGAATGAAATTCAAGAGGTTTATCGTTTGCAAGGACAAAAACTAAACGATAAACATTTCGAAGTAATTGTTCGTCAGATGATGCGCAAAGTGAACATCGAAGATCCAGGAGATACTATTTTCCTTGAAAAACAAATGGCTAACAAGCTTGATTTCATGGAAGAAAATAATCGTTTGTACGGTAATAAAGTGGTGATTGATGCAGGAGATTCTGCAGAATTTAAACCGGGACAAATTGTTTCTGCGCGTAAATTGAGAGATGAAAATTCTTTGTTGAAACGTAAAGATATGAAAGTAGCGGAAGCGAGAGATGCTGTTCCTGCAACGTCCAATTCAGTGTTGCAAGGTATTACCAGAGCATCTTTGCAAACCAATAGCTTTATGTCTGCGGCTTCCTTCCAAGAAACAACAAAAGTATTGAACGAAGCGGCTATCAGCGGAAAAGTAGATGATTTATCAGGATTGAAAGAAAACGTAATTGTTGGACATTTAATTCCTGCCGGAACAGGCTTGAGAGATTACGACAAAATGATTGTCGGTTCTCAAGAAGAATACAATCGTTTGATGGCTTCTAAAAAAGAAGCAGATGTAGAAGAAGAGGTCTAAAAACTTTTTTTTGAAGCATATAAAGAAGGGACGGCAGCAATGTGCGTCCCTTCTTTTTCAAAAAAATAATTTTTCAAACATAGAAAAACAAGGCTCGAAAAAATAATTTTTTCAGCGTAAATAAGCAGTTCAAAAAAATAATTTTTCAAAACAAAAATCATGAACGAACAAGAAAAAAATCCCAATCAATTAAACATTGAATTGAGCGAAGAAATGGCGGAAGGCGTGTATTCTAATCTTGCTATTATTACACATTCCAATTCAGAATTTGTAATTGATTTCATTAAAATAATGCCAGGAACGCCAAAAGCAAAAGTAAAATCGCGCATCGTATTAACGCCGCAACATGCGAAAAGATTAGTGAAAGCATTAAAAGAAAATGTAGCGAAATTCGAATCCATTCACGGACCAATAAAAGATACTGAAATGCCAAACGCTTTGCCGCTTAATTTCGGTGGGCCGACAGCGCAAGCTTGAAAAAATATTTTTTCAACGTACTTATTTTGATAGTTTTTTAGACTTCAAAAAAATAATTTTCCGAAGTCGAAATTAATGGAATGTAATCGGATTAGCTAAACCGGAATACGATTGTAAATCCATTTTTAAAGAACCGAAAAGTATATCTGCTTCTGCGCGAATAGGGATGTGGTTGGCATCATCGGTTATCCACACTTTCATATCTTCTTCGTGTTTAAAAATACGTCCGGTTTGTAAAACGGGTACAAACACCAAACATTTTATTTTTCCGAAAGTGGTTGTAATGGTTTCTCTTTTTAAAAATTTTATTTGAAGATTAAATAATTTATCGTCCACAAAGCTGGGTACATCAAACAAATCACCTTTTTTTGCTTTTGAAAAATCAAAACATCTGGCATAATAAAAAGAGGAAATCATATCTTGAATATTGGGCGGAACGTTAAGCGTTTTTCCATTACTATTGACAGTATGTTTTAATTGATTAAAAACCATGTTTTGGTTAATGATGTAACCGCCTTCATTTACTCTGCGGATAAAAAGCCAAGGCACCAATGCTTTTTCATCAATGTATGTCTCGTACCGATCGCGCACTTTAAAAAACCAATCGAAATTAGTATTGGAAACACCAATTCCTACAATGTGAAAAGTGTTTCTGCCGCCAATCAATGTGTTTTCGTTTTTTACTTCAATGCTGGCAGTTGCGGCATCAATAAAGCCATAATGGATGCGGTAATTTAAAATTTCGCCACGTTTAAATGCACTTACGTTTTCGTTTCGTAATTCTTGTGCTTTTACAGTGGGCAGCATGCCAGTAAAAAGCAATGCGAAAATTATTTTTTTCATGGCTTCAATTTACACATAGATTTCCAAATAACATGCCAAACAAAAAAAGGATGTAAAAAATTTAGTTTAAATTGCACGCTATTCTTATGCAGAAAATACCTTCATTTATTCGATTTTTTATAGTGCTATTTGTTTTTTTTGGAAATTGTTTTTATGCCTTTTCTCAAAATGAACAACCAGAAAAAAACACTGATATTTATTCGAAAAATATTCAAGCCAATGATTCAATTGACATAAGGCGTTTTGATTCCATTCCCAACGGAACGTATTGGGGATATTATGCTTCCGATACCACAAAGCCTGCTTTTGTGTATGAAAAATTAAATAACCGATCGTCGCTCATTATTTTTTGGCAAAATGGGAAAATAAAAAGAATCGGGCAGTATAAAACAACTGTTTTGTCGGGAACCTATCTAAGTGCTTACGAAAGTGGCTTAATGGCGGAAAGGGGGAGTTATAAAAGCGGCGAAAAAAATCATATTTGGAAATATTGGAATACCGATGGAGCCCTTGTGAAACAAGTAAAATACAAAAATGGAAAGAAAGAAATGGTGTTTGAAAAAAATAATTTTTCATCCTTGAAACTTTCTAAAATAGGATTTTATGTTTCCAGTGGTAGTTCGTATTATAATTTCGGAACGTTGAACAATGAATTGCAACAGTTCGGATTCAAAAATATTTTTCCGGCACGTATTGTTTTTGGAGGTGGTTTACTTTATGGAAATACCAAATCTCTTTTTGCTTCTTTAGGCATAGACTTTGATTTGCTTGCAAACTCCGAAACGCCTTACTTGAGAAGTGTTTTTGGAAGTAATTATTCTTTTCTTTTCAATTACGCATTATTGAAAAAACAAAACTGGTCGCTCATTCCGCAGTTAGGTATTGTAAATATCAACCAAAAATTTAATTTTTATGCTGCAAAAGGCATTGTTTACTACAACTCAACAGCTATGTATATTGGCAACGGAATGCTTCGAACAACGAACAATTGGGCTTTAAAAGCGGGCTTTGAAATGGATATAGATAAACCTGTTTTTTTTTCGAGTGCGGTCAATAGCGATACAGGAACCTCTGTTTTTTTTAATGCAGGCGTTTATGTACCGATTTCAAAACCTTTATGGCGAGAAGGAAATCAAGCAGTTTTAGGAACTAATCCAGTACTTTTTAACGGTTTTTATGCTGGCTTAGGGATTTGTTTTTTGTAGCTCGAAAAAATAATTTTTCAATACTTTTCGGATGTATTTTGAGAGAAATTTAAAAATGGCATGATTTTAGTAGTTATCTTTCCAAGAAAAACGAATTGTTTTGAAACCTTGTTTTTATTAAATACTTTTGCAACACATTTTTTAAAAGGAATAATAGCATGAAAAAAATAATTTTTACTTCTGTCATTGTATTAATAGCATTTTTAGGTGCGCAAGCTCAAAATGCGACGAAAACAGTTGATCCGAATGCACCAATACTTGTTTTTGAAACGAGTTTGCATGATTTCGGAACCATTGATCAAAATGGCAATGGAACCTACGAATTCAAATTTAAGAATACCGGAAAAGAACCATTAATCATTAAAGAAGCTCATGGATCATGCGGTTGTACGGTTCCGAGTTGGCCCAAAGATCCGATTGCTCCTGGAAAAGAATCTGTGATAAAAGTAACGTATGATACGCACAGAATAGGTGCTTTTGTGAAAACGGTTACACTTCAATCCAATGCTAATCCAGAACAAAATATTATCACTATTAAAGGAAAAGTAGTAGCAGTCCCTGCAGCCGATGTTTTTCCGGGAACTGGAACCGATAAAGCAGCTCCATATTCTCCATCCACTGAAAATTAATCTAAACTAAATAAGTACAAAAATTAACCTAAAAACAAACACTATGAAAAAAGTAATTTTATCCCTCGGAATGATGATGTGCATCGCCTTTGTAGGGAAAGCTCAAAATGCAGTAACACCTGCTCCTCCGGATCCAAATGCTCCTGTGATGACTTTTGTTCAAGATACCATTAATTATGGAACGATTGAGCACAATGCAGATGGATACAGATATTTCAAATTTACGAATACTGGAAAAGAACCATTGATTATTAAAGAAGCACATGGATCATGTGGTTGTACTATTCCAACTTATCCAAAAGATCCGATTAAACCGGGCGAAACTTCTGAAATTAAAGTACATTATGCAACAGATAGAGTTGGACAATTTGTGAAAACAGTAACTGTAAACAGCAATGCAAAAAACGAAACTGTTGTATTGCACATTATGGGAACAGTAAAGCCTGATGCTCCAAAACCAACACCAGTTGCACCTGCAGCAAAATAATTAATTTTAGTAAAAAAAATGCAATCTTTGTCCCGACTTTTAGTCGGGACTTTTTTATTTTAAATCGATACACAATGCCTAAAATATCAAAAAAATCAATAGAAATGCCTGCTTCGCCCATTCGGAAATTAGTTCCGTTTGCAGATAAAGCGAAACAAGACGGACGTATTATTTATCATTTGAATATCGGTCAGCCGGATATTGAAACGCCAGAAATTATGTTCGAAGCAGTAAGAAATTTCAAAGGAAAAATATTGGAATACAGCCACAGCGCTGGAATTGAATCTTATCGAAAAAAATTAACCACATATTATAAAAAATATTCGATTGATTTGGATTTTGAAGAAATCATGGTTACTACGGGTGGTTCTGAAGCCATAGAAATTGCGTTGATGACGTGTTTTAATGAAGGAGATGAATTGATTGTTCCCGAACCATTTTATGCCAATTACAATGGTTTTTCTTGCGCTGCGGGCGTGGTGATAAAACCAATTAAATCCAGTATCGAAACAGGTTTTGCACTTCCGCCGATTAGCGAATTTGACAAATTAATTACGCCGAAAACAAAAGGAATCATGATTTGTAATCCTGGAAATCCTACGGGTTATTTGTATACACGAGAAGAGATAGAATCCTTGGCGGCATTGGTTAAAAAGCATAATATTTTTCTTTTGTCTGACGAAGTTTACAGAGAATTCTGTTATGACAATAAAACATATACATCCGTAATGCACATCAAAGGAGTCGAAGAAAATGTAGTATTGTTGGATTCTATTTCGAAAAGATACAGTGCTTGTGGCGCGAGAATTGGAGCACTTATTTCAAAAAACAAAGAAGTAATGAATGCGGCAATTAAATTCGCACAAGCAAGATTAAGTCCGCCAACTTTCGGACAAATAGCCGGAGAAGCCGCTATTGATACACCCCCTTCTTATTTTGCTGCCGTAAAAAAAGAATACGAAGAACGCAGAAACTTTTTGGTAGCTGAATTAAATAAAATAGACGGCGTGTTTTGCCCGATGCCGAGTGGTGCGTTTTATTGTATTGCGCGTTTACCGATTGATGATGCCGATGTATTTTGTAAATGGTTGCTCGAATCTTTTCAGCATGAAAACCAAACGCTCATGTTGGCGCCAGCTACAGGTTTTTATTCTACGCCCAATACTGGAAAAGACGAAGTTCGTTTGGCGTATGTTCTGAATAAAGATGCCTTGAAAAATGCAATGATTTGTTTGAAAAAAGCATTGGAAGTTTATCCTGATCGAAAAAAATAATTTTTTGAATTTGTAAAAAAGATGTTTGAAAAATTAATTTTTCAAACATCTTTTTTTGCTTAAATTTTTATTCCCAATACCAATACATCGTCCACTTGTGGCTCCTCTTGCCGCCAATTAAGTAAAGCATATTGTAAAAAAGATTCTTGCTCATTCATTTCCATGGATTGTGCGGAAAGCAATAATTCTTTAAAACGTTTCCGATTGAATTTCTTTTTTTTCTCTCCGCCAAATTGATCGCAATAACCGTCGGTAAAAAAATAAAAACTATCATTCGGTTTTATCTCTATTTCTATAGATGAAAATTTTTTTTCTAAATCAGCATAAAAACCAATCGGATAACGATTCGATTCTAATTCGATAATATCGGAATCGCGCACTATTAAAAGCGGACGGAATGCGCCAGAATACGAAAAAATATTTTTTTCGAAATCAAAAACACCCATCGAAACATCCATTCCGTCGTTCGTGATATCATTGTTTTGTTTGTTCAATGCCAAAAATAATTCTTCGTCCAATGCGTATAAAATTTCCGAAGGTTCTTCAATTCCTTTTTTTACGATTACTTCTTTCAAAATCGAATTCGCAATAACCGACATCAATGCACCGGGAACTCCGTGTCCGGTGCAATCTACGGCAGCCACAAAAACCTTTTTTCCTTTTGTGTGAAAAAAATAATAATCGCCACTCACCACGTCTTTCGGCTGATACAATACAAATGCGTCGTTAAATTTATTTTTAATTTTTTCGATATCTGGCAAAATCGCAGCCTGTATTCGGCTCGCGTATTGGATACTGTCCAACATATCTTTGTTGTGCTGAAAAAGTATTTTGTTTTTTTCGAGCAATTGTTGTTCGGCATTTTTCCTTTCCGTAATATCGTGTCCGATTCCAACCAAGGTATTTAGCGGACCTTTCGAAGTATTCCATAAAATCCAACGTTCGCCACCATTGCCCGTTTTTAATAATTGTTCGTACGGAATTGTTTCCAAAAGGGTGTCCTGTTTCAGTTGCCGATTCACCAATTCTTTGATGTCGTTTCGCGTTGCATCCGTGTCGCGGGTTAAATTCCACCAACCGTTGCCCATTAATTGTTCTGGTTCAAAACCTAAAATTCGTTTCGCAGAAGGACTCACATATTCCACTTCGCCTTTTTGGCTCACAACTATAATTAAGCTGTTTATTTTTTCGAGTATAGCATCTGTAACTAATGACATAAAAATAATTTTTTGAAGAAAAATTGGATGAATAAAAAAGGGAAATTTTGTTTTACAGATTTTTTATCTGTTAATAGAAATGCAATTCGTAAATCGCTTTCTATTATGCATACAATGGCGCATTCCAATGCTTGAGTGCATCGGAGAAACATAAGAAATAACGTATGTTATTATATTTGCCATTATTATTTTTGGAGCGATTTTTGAAAATAAATTTCCATCGCTTCAGCGACAAATGTACTTCTTTTTTTGTTTTTTGAATGAAGAATTTTTTTCGCTTTGAAAAATTAATTTTTCAAACCTATTTTTGAGAGGCTTTATTTTAAACTATTTTGTACGACTTCTGTCGAACTAAAAAAAATAATTTTATGTCGCAAGCTCAAAAAAAAATTCTCCATTTATATGCGCGTGCAGGATTTGGCATCGATTATAAATCGTGGCAACGTTTTTCTGAAAATTCCATCGAAAAAAATATTCAACAACTTTTTGATGATTCCGCTAATTACAGCAATTTGTCAGTGGTTGATGAAGATATGACGAAGAAAAAAATCAAAGATTTAAAAGGAGAAGAAAAAAAAGAATTTAAAAAACAGCTTCGCGAAAAGGTACAAGAACTAAATACCACTTGGTTCTTAAAAATGGCCAACGACAATGCGCAATTGCGCGAAAAAATGACCTTGTTTTGGCACGGACATTTTGCTTGTAGAATTGACAATCCGCTTTTTTTACAAGATCTCAACAATATTTTACGCGCAAATGCTTTAGGAGATTTCAAAAAAATGTTGTCGGAAGTTTCTAAATCGCCTGCGATGCTTCAGTTCTTGAACAATCAACAAAATAAAAAAGATCATCCAAACGAAAATTTTGCGCGCGAAGTAATGGAATTATTTACCATCGGCAGAGACAACTATTCGGAACAAGATATTCGTGAATCCGCCAGAGCGTATACTGGTTGGAGATTTAATAAAGATGGACAATTTGAGTTTGTGGAAAGAATTCACGACGACGGAAGTAAAACATTTATGGGCAAAACCGGCAATTTTAACGGCGATGATATCTTGGGAATTATTTTGCAACAAATACAAACGGCACATTTTATCACCAAAAAAATATATGCCTTTTTAGTAAATGATGACGTGGATGAAAGCCGCGTAACGGAGCTTTCGGAATCTTTTTTTAATTCTGGATACGATATTGGAAGCTTGCTGAAAAATATTTTTTCGTCGAATTGGTTTTACGAAAGGCAAAATGTAGGAACGAAAATAAAATCTCCGACAGAGTTAATTGTAGGCACCAATAAATTATTTTCTGTGATGTATCAAGATCCGAAAGTGCTGTTGTACATGCAGCGCTTACTCGGACAAGTATTGTTTTATCCGCCCAATGTGAGCGGTTGGAAAGGCGGAAAAAGTTGGATTGATAGTTCGTCGTTAATGTTCCGAATAAAATTGGCTTCTATTGTTTTAAACTCCGGTATCATTAATATGGAAGTGAAAAATGATATGCCCGAAGATTTTATGATGATGATGGAACAAGAGCATAAAATTCAACAAAAAGTGCAGAAAAAGGTCCAAACAATAGTGGATTGGAACAGTTTTTTAAATACGCTTCCTGCGAATATTTCTCAAAAAGAATTAATCGCTTTTATTTTAATGCCAGATTTATCAAAAAATATGGAACAATTATTGGATCCATTTTCAAAAGAAAAAATAAAAGACATTACCATTCAATTGCTTTCTACACCGCAATATCAGCTGTGTTGAAAAAATAATTTTTTAAAACCAATAAAATGGAAAGACGTGATTTTATAAAAAATTCGTTGTTGGCATCGGGAATGTTTTTTGTGCCTTCGTTTTTAAAACCATTTCAATATTTATCGGATGGAAATGGATATAAAAATCTGGTTGTTATTCAGCTTTCGGGCGGTAACGACGGGCTAAACACGATTGTTCCGTACAGCAATGATTTGTATTATCAAAAGCGCCCGCAATTAGCCCTCAATAAAAGCGATGTAATTCCATTGAATGATGCGCTCGGTTTTCATCCATCTATGAAAAATTTACATGAAATTTTCGACAACGGTTGGATGAGTATTATGAACAGCGTGGGTTATCCAAATCCCGATCGTTCGCATTTTCGTTCCATGGATATTTGGCATTCCGCCAGCGATAGCAACGAATATCTTTCGTCTGGATGGATTGGTCGTTATTTAGATTCCGATTGTACAGATTGTAAAAATGCGTTTAATGCGATTGAAGTAGATGACACGCTTTCGCTTGCTATGAAAGGAGAAGCGAGAAATGGTTTAGCCGTAAAAAATGCGCAACAACTTTTTCAGGAAACGCGCGATCCTTTTTTTCAAAACTTGGCGGCACATTGTAAAGATGAAAATTTGAATGAAGATAATCTCGGTTATCTCTATAAAACTGTACTCGAAACAAATTCTTCGGCGCAATATATTTTTGAAACTTCTAAAACATATTCAAATGCTTGCGTTTATCCGAATTCTGCATTTGCAAAAGATTTGAAAAATATTTCTACGTTCATCAATTCTGGATTAAAAACCAGAGTGTATTATGTTTCTTTGGGCGGATTTGATACACATGTTGACCAAAAAGGACGTCAAGAAAAATTATTGCGCGATTATTCCGAAGGCATTTCTTGTTTTTTAAAAGATTTGAAAAATACTGGAAAATTGGATGACACTTTGGTGATGACTTTTTCTGAATTTGGCAGAAGAGTGGAGCAAAATGCCAGCAATGGAACCGATCATGGAACGGCAAACAATGTTTTTTTAATGGGCGGAAAAATTTCGAAAAAAGGTTTTTACAACGCTGCGCCTGATTTAAACGATTTGAGCATGGGCGATCTTAATTTTCAAATTGATTTTAGAAGTATTTATGCTACAATACTTGATAAATGGCTTGGCGTAAACGATGTGTCCATTCTTCCGCATAATTTTCAGAAATTAGATTTCGTATAGAAAAATAATTTTTCAACGCTGAAATTCTTTTTCAAAAAAATAATTTTTCGGAGCATCAATATCCCAAGCTCGAACCCAGCCAACGTTCTGTTTCTTCTACACTCATTGATTTTCGTTTCGCATAATCTTTCACTTGTTCTTTGGTAATTTTTCCAAGTCCGAAATAATGTGCTTGTGGATGTGCTAAATACAATCCGCTGACAGCCGCTGTGGGAACCATTGCCAAACCTTCAGTAAGAATAATTCCGACATTTTTTTCGGCATCTAATAAATTAAACAATTCAATTTTTTCAGTATGATCAGGTTGCGCAGGATAGCCAGGAGCCGGACGAATTCCGGCATATTCTTCTTTTATCAATTGATCGTTTGATAAATTTTCTTCTTTCGCATATCCCCAAAATTCTTTCCGCACTTTTTTGTGCATCAATTCTGCAAATGCTTCTGCAAGCCTATCTGCAAGAGCTTTCAACATAATAGAAGAATAATCGTCAAAATCTTTTGCAAATTTTTCTAACCATTTTTCAATCCCGATTCCTGCCGTAACCGCGAAACCTCCCAAATAATCTGTTGTATTAGAAGAGGTATTTTTCGGTAAAATAAAATCTGATAAAGCTACATTGTATTGTCCTGCAGGCTTTTTTGTTTGCTGACGAAGTGTGTGAAAAAATATTTTTTCGTTTTCGTTGTTAATGAGTTCAATATCATCTCCAACTGCATTCGCAGGATAAATTCCGATAACGGCATTTGCTTGCAACATTTTTTCGTTGATGATACGCTGTATCATTTTTTGTGCATCGTCAAATAATTTTTTTGCTTCGATGCCACGTGTCGGATCATTAAAAATTTTAGGATACGAACCCTTCATTTCCCAAGCATGAAAAAATGGTGTCCAATCAATATAGGTTGCAATTTCAGCGATGGGATAATCAATGAAAATTTTATTTCCAGTAAACGTGGGCTTCGCAATTTTTGTGGAATTCCAATCAACCGGAAAATTATTTTTTCGAGCTTCTTCCAAGGAAATAAATTTATTGGCAGATTGTGCATTTTTATTTTGTTCGCGGACATGTGCATAATCGGCATTAATTTTTTTCATAAAATCCGGACGTAAAATTTCGGAAATTAAACTGGAAGCTGCGGGAACCGATTTACTCGCATCGTTCACGTGAACAACAGCGTGCGAATAATGTGGAGCAATTTTTACAGCAGTATGAACGCGCGAAGTTGTCGCTCCGCCAATCAATAAAGGAATCGTAAATTTTTGTCGCTCCATTTCTTTTGCAACGTGTACCATTTCATCTAAAGATGGCGTGATTAATCCGCTTAATCCGATAATGTCCACGTTTTGTTTTATCGCTTCGTCTAATATTTTGTCGCAAGTAACCATCACGCCCAAATCAATAATTTCGTAGTTGTTGCAAGCCAATACAACGCCTACAATATTTTTTCCGATGTCGTGAACATCGCCTTTAACAGTCGCCATTAAAATTTTTCCATTGTTTTTTGCAACTGTTCCATTTTTGCGTTTTTCTTCTTCCATAAATGGTAATAAATACGCAACTGCTTTTTTCATAACGCGCGCACTTTTTACCACTTGCGGCAAAAACATTTTCCCGCTGCCGAATAAATCGCCCACAATGTTCATTCCGTCCATCAGCGGACCTTCAATTACGTGTAAAGCTTGCGGAAATTTATTTCTGGCCTCTTCGGTATCTGCTTCAATAAAATCAACAATTCCTTTTACCAATGCGTGCGATAAACGCTCTTCTACTGGAGCTTTTCGCCATTCTTCATCTTTTACAGATTTTTGTATTCCGACATTTTTCAATGTTTCTGCATGAACAAGTAATCGTTCAGTAGCGTCTTCGCGACGATCAAGTAAAACGTCTTCTACTAAATCCAATAATTCTTTCGGAATATCATCATACACTTGCAACATTCCTGGATTCACAATTCCCATATCCATTCCGGCTTTGATGCCGTGATATAAAAATGCGGAGTGAATGGCTTCGCGAACGGTATCGTTTCCGCGAAAAGAAAAAGAAACATTGCTAACGCCTCCGCTTACTTTCGCGAATGGAAGATTTTTTTTAATCCATTTTGTAGCTTCAAAATAATCAATGGCATTTCTGCGATGTTCGTCCATTCCCGTTGCAACGGGAAAAATATTAGGATCGAAAATAATATCTTGTGGCGTAAATTTTACTTCGTTTACTAAAATATCATAAGCGCGTTTGCAAATATCAATACGTCTTTGTAAGGTATCAGCTTGTCCCGCTTCGTCAAATGCCATCACGATTACAGCAGCTCCGTATTTTTTTACTTTACGTGCTTGTTCGCGAAATATATCTTCGCCTTCTTTCATCGAAATAGAATTGACAATCGCTTTTCCTTGTACACATTTTAATCCGGCTTCAATCACATTCCATTTCGAAGAATCAATCATAATGGGCAATTTACAGATGTCAGGTTCAGAACCAATTAGGTTTAGAAATTTAACCATCACGGCTTCGCTGTCCAACATTCCTTCATCCATATTGATGTCAATCACCTGCGCGCCGCCGTCTACTTGATCTTTGGCGATAGCGAGTGCATCTTCGTATTTTCCATCAATAATTAGTTTGGCGAATTTTTTAGAACCAGTGATATTGGTGCGTTCTCCGATATTCATAAAATTACTTTCAGGTCGCAACGTTACTGGTTCCAAGCCGCTGAGGTGCATTAAAGTATCCGCAGAAACCGGTTTGCGTGGCTTTGCTTTTTTCGCAAGTTCAGCGATTTCTTTAATGTGAGCAGGTGTTGTTCCGCAACATCCACCGACAATATTTAAAAATCCGGATTGCAAAAAATCTTCGATTTGATGTCCCATTTGATGCGCATCTTGATCGTATTCGCCAAACTGATTCGGCAAACCGGCATTGGGATAAGCACTCACAAAAAAAGGAGATTTTGCAGACATCTCTTCAATGTACGGACGCATTTCTTTCGCACCCAGCGCGCAATTTAAACCAACGCTTAATAAATCAACGTGCGAAATAGAATTTAAAAAGGCTTCGGTAGTTTGTCCAGAAAGCGTTCTGCCACTGGCATCTGTAATAGTTCCAGAAACCATCACTGGAAATTTGCGATTAATTTTTTCGCAATAATTTTGTATCGCGAAAAGCGCGGCTTTTGCATTTAAGGTATCAAAAATAGTTTCGATGAGGAGCAAATCCGCACCGCCATCAATAAGTCCGCGAATTTGTTCGGTGTACGCATCCACTAATTCATCCCAAGTAATAGCGCGAAAACCTGGATCATTTACATCAGGAGAAAGTGAAAGGGTGCGATTTGTAGGTCCGATGGCGCCTGCTACAAATTTTGGTGTTGCGAGAGTTGGATTTTCAGCATTAAATTCGGCAACAGCTTGTTTGGCAATTTTGGCGGCTTCGAAATTAAGTTCGTACGCTAAATCTTGCATGTCGTAATCTACCAAAGAAATTTTTTGCGCGTTGAACGTATTGGTTTCAATAATATCTGCACCAGCTTTTAAATATTCTTTATGAATGGTTTTGATAATAACGGGTTGGGTAAGACAAAGCAAATCATTGTTGCCTTTTAAATCTTTATGGAAATCGGCAAAACGTGTCCCGCGATATTCTTTTTCTTCGAGCTTGTATTGCTGAATCATAGTGCCCATTGCACCGTCAATCACTAAAATTTTTTTTTCGAGTTCTTTTCGTATATCACTCATTGTTTTTCGTTTTGAAAAATTATTTTTTTGAACGATTCAATTCAATCTTTTTATAAAAAAAAATCTCTCCCGGAAGTCGGAAGAGATTTGATAAATGAATATTTCTAAATCTTTTTTATTTTCCGACTTATCGTTTTCCGTAAAAAAATACGGAACAGGAGTTGGCACCTTCTTTTATTCCTTCGTAAAATTACGAAAGTAGAAAAGGGTTGCCAAGGCTTCATCGGGCACAGTCCCTCAGCCTTTCTGGATAAGCAATTAATTTAAAAGAACTATACTTTGTGCGAACTATATTTCGCTTTTAAAATTCTGAATTTTTCAAAAATTTCGTCTTTGAAATAAAAAAACAAACAAGTGCTCACAACCAAATAGGGTATAGCCATCAAATATAAAATAGCGTGATTTAAGCCTGCACCTGTTGTGCCGCCGTGTTGTAAATTAGATTGAATGGATGCGGCGCAAACGGAACATTGCGCTTTAACTTGTCCGACAAAAACAGACAAGAATAAAAAAAGTGTTGCGAAAAAATATTTTTTGCTTTTCATTTCGGGTACAAATGTAGTAAAGTAAGTTCAAATCAAAAAAAAGATATTTATTTTGCCACTTTGTCAGTTTTTGTGCAATGGCATACACTTTGACTAACGCGAGCGAACTCAACATTAAAATCAATAAAAATGCAAACAGGCAAAATAAATGTACAGACGGAAAATATTTTCCCCATCATTAAAAAATTTTTGTACTCCGATCACGAAATCTTTTTGAGAGAACTTGTTTCCAACGCCGTAGATGCTACACAAAAACTAAAAACATTAGTTGCTTTAGGCGAAGCAAAAACAGAATTAGGAGATGTAAGCATCGAAATAAGTGTAGATAAAAAAGCCAAAACGATTACCGTAAAAGACAAAGGGATTGGTATGACGGCAGAAGAAGTGGAGAAATACATCAACCAAATTGCTTTTTCAGGCGCGGAAGAATTTGTGCAAAAATACAAAGACAAAGCGGAAGGAAATGCCATTATAGGACATTTTGGTTTGGGTTTTTATTCGGCTTTTATGGTGTCTGCAAAAGTGGAATTAATCAGTAGATCTTTTAAAGAAACAGTTGCGAAAAAAGCAGTGAAATGGGAATGTGATGGAAGTCCGGAATACCAATTAACAGAGACAACTAAAAAGGAAAGAGGAACCGAAATCATCATGCACATTGCAGAAGATTCGGAAGAGTTTTTGGAGAATGCACGCATCGAAACCTTGCTCAAAAAATATTGTAAATTTTTACCTGTCGAAATAAAATTTGACGGAAAAGTCATTAACAATACCACTCCTGCTTGGACAAAGAAACCAGCAGATTTATCGCCAGAAGATTACAAGAATTTTTACAACGAATTATATCCTTTTTCCGAAGAGCCACTTTTTCACATTCATTTGAATGTAGATTATCCGTTTAACCTTACGGGAATACTCTATTTTCCGCGATTGAAAAAAGGTTTTGAAGTACAAAAAGATAAAATTCAATTGTATTGCAATCAAGTTTTTGTAACTGATTCGGTCGAAAATATTGTTCCTGATTTCTTAACGCTTTTACGCGGCGTTATTGATTCTCCGGATATTCCCTTAAATGTTTCGAGAAGTTATTTGCAAAGTGATTCCAACGTCAAAAAAATAAGTGCGCACATCACCAAAAAAGTAGCCGATAAATTGGAAGATCTTTTTAAAAATGATCGTAAAGATTTTGAAGCGAAATGGGAAGACATCAAAGTTTTTATTGAATACGGAATGCTTTCCGAAGAAAAATTTTTCGATAAAGTGCAGAAAATAGCACTCTTTAAAAACACCGAAAACACTTTATTTACTTTCGAAGAATACGCCGAGAAAATTAAAATTTCTCAAATGGATAAAGATAAAAAAGTAGTTTATCTCTACACAAATAATCCTTTGGAACAGCACGGCTTTATTCAATCTGCGAAAGATAAAGGATACGATGTATTGGTAATGGATACGCCGATTGATCCGCATTTTATTAATTTTTTAGAACAGAAAATGGAAAATATTTCTTTTGTTCGGGTGGATGCTGATACGGTGGATAAATTGATTCAAAAAGACGAAACAATTCCTTCTAAATTAAGTGAAGAGCAAATAAACCAGTTGAAACCGATTATTGAAGAAGTGGTTCCGAAAGAAAAATTTTCGGTGTCGTTTGAAAACATGAGCGAAACAGAAAACCCGATGATTATTACACAACCCGAATTTATGCGCCGAATGAAAGATATGAGCGCGATGGGTGGAGGCGGAGGAATGAATTTTATGGGAAATATGCCGGAAATGTATAATTTGATTGTCAATTCCAACAATCCGATTATCTCGAAAATTAGTGCAGAAAAAGACAAAGAAAAACAAAAAAAATTACTGAAACAAACAGCTGATTTAGCCATGCTTTCTCAGAATTTATTAAAAGGAGAAGCATTAACAACATTTGTAAAACGCAGTTTGGAATTGATTGATTAAAATAAATTACTTTTACATTTCGATAAACTGAAAAATAATTTAAAACCGAAAACAATATGAAAAAAGGATTAATCGCATTGGGCGTAGTTGTACTGTTTATTTTCATTATCGTCATGTGGGTGATGAATACTTACAATGGTTTGGTAACAATGGATGAAGGCGTTACCGCACAATGGAAACAAGTAGAAGTAGCATATCAAGCGCGTATGGATAAAACCAAAAATTTGATGGCGATTGTACAAGGTTCTGCTAATTTCGAAAAAAGTACTTTAACGGCAGTTGTGGAAGCACGCGCAAAAGCAACCAGCATACAAATTGATCCAACTAATTTAACGCCTGAAAAATTAGCGGCATTCGACAAAGCGCAATCTGCTTTCGGTTCATCACTTGGACGTTTGATGGCGATTTCGGAAAATTACCCGCAGTTGCAATCGGTACAAGCTTTCCGCGATTTTCAAGCACAATACGAAGGAATGGAAAATAGAATTGCTACGCAAAGAGGTCGTTTTAACGATGCTGCGCAACAATTTAATACATACATCCGTACTTTCCCTACCAATATTTTTGCAGGCATGTTTGGATTTCAACGTCACGCTTATTTTGAAGCACAGCAAGGTGCAGCTACTGCGCCCGATATCAATTTTAGTAAATAAAAATGGCAGACGTAAAAACTTTTTTTTCTGTTGAACAACAGGAAGAAATTAAGAAAGCAATTGTCGATGCGGAGCATCAAACATCCGGGCAAATTCGGGTACATTTAGAAAATAAATGTTCTGGAGATGCGATGGAGCGTGCTGTTCTGGTGCTTCATAAATTGGAAATGCACAAAACAAATCATCGCAACAGCGTGCTTTTTTACGTTGCTTTAAGTCATCGCAAATTTGCGATTGTGGGTGATGAAGGTGTTCACGCAACCGTTCCTGAAAATTTTTGGGACGATGTGAAAGAGCACATTATTAAACGATTTAAAGAATCCAAATTTACGGAAGGTTTGTGCGAAGGCATTAGGATGGCTGGCGATCATTTGAAAAAAAATTTTCCACACACGGATTCCGACACGAATGAATTGCCAGACGATATTTCTTTTGATACCAATGCTTGATTCTGAAAAAATGATCTACCTAAAAAAGAGCGTTCAAAAAATTATTTTTTCGAACGTCAAAAAAATATTTTTCCTGACACTGTTTTTGAGCTTTGCTTTTCAGCCGATAAAAGCGCAAAACGATAGTCTTCCGGACAGGCCAAATCCACCGAGATTGGTGAATAATTTATCGAAACAATTTCCCAATTTTATTTCTCCTGCCGAAACACAACAATTGGAATACAAGTTGGATCGCTTTAGCGACAGCACTTCCAATCAAATCACCATTGTGATTGTAGACGATTTAAAAGGTTTTGAGCCGTACGATTATGCTACACGATTGGGGCAAAAGTGGGGCGTTGGTACGAAAAAATTTGATAACGGCGTGGTTGTTTTAATCAAACCAACTGGCGGACAAGGACAAAAACAAGTTTTTATTGCTGCTGGTTCCGGCTTGGAAGGCGCTATTCCGGATGCGACGTGTAAGGAAATTGTGGAAAATGAAATGATTCCGAATTTCAAACAAAATCAAAATGATGTGGCGTTGAACAAAGCGACGGATGTATTGATTTCCTTAGCAAAAGGTGAAATTAACGCGAAACAATACGCACAAAAAGCATCGCAAGGAATGAGTTCCGGAACTCTCTTTTTTATTTTTTGGGTGCTGTTTTGTGTTTTTATTTTCTTCCGTTCGGCTTCGCAAAAACGTACTGGCGGCGGAAGTGCAACCATGGGCGCAGCCGGAATGTTTTTTGGAATGGGTGGCGGCGGATTCGGTGGTGGTGGTGGATCTTTTGGAGGCGGCGGTGGTGGTTTTGGAGGATTTGGTGGCGGCGGATTTGGCGGTGGTGGAGCAGGAGGGAGCTGGTAAAAATAGTTTTGAAAAATTATTTTTTCAAAGTAAAAAATAGGACAAAAATAAATGACAAAAATCCCTCTTGGCAACGGAGGGATTTCATTTTAAATAGAATGGAAGAATGATTGTTAAATGGATTGGCGGCATTTTGGGCTGGGCGTTGGATGGACCTGTTGGCGGTGTAATTGGTTTTGCTTTGGGTTATTTGATTGATGAATCTGCCACTGTAACGGTGAGTACTGGAGCGCAAAGTTCGTATGTGCGACAAAGCTTTCAGCCAAATGATTTTAGCAATAGTTTATTGGTTTTATCTGCCGCCGTTATGAAATCGGACGGTAAGATTATGAAAACGGAATTGGATTATGTGAAAAAATTTTTCATTCAAAATTTCGGTATCGATCAAACAAATATTCTCTTACAAAAATTAAAACAAAATTTAGAAGGCGAAATTCCTTTGCAACAAGTTTGTTTCCAAATTCGGCAGCAAATGGCGCTTTCCTCGAAATTACAATTGGTACATTTTTTATTTGGAATTGCAAATGCGGATGGAGAAATTCAGACTGCCGAATTAAATATGCTTGCCATGATTACCAATTTTATTGGCGTAAGCACCGCCGATTTTAATTCGATAAAAGCCATGTTTTACAAGGATGCGGAAAGCGAATACAAGATTTTAGATGTTTCGCCTAACGCAAGTGATGATGAAATAAAAAAAGCATACCGACAATTGGCAATTAAATTTCATCCTGATAAAGTGAGCAGTTTGGGCGAAGACGTTCAGAATGCTGCGAAAGAAAAATTTCAGAAAGTGCAACAAGCCTACGAAAAAATCCGCAAAAAACGCGGCATGAATTAACGCGTCAAAAAAATAATTTTTTGAACACCGATAAAAAAAAATTTCTCGGAAGCCTCTTTTTCCCTTGTTCGTTTGTCCTTTTATTATGGATAATTAAAACGGTGGAAGTGGCTTTTAACATCAGTTTTGCGCAATTCGGAATTTATCCGCGTACCGAAAAAGGACTGATTGGAATTGTTACAGCGCCCTTGATACACGCAGGTTGGGAACATTTAATTTCCAATACTATTCCTTTATTAATTTTAGGAATCACCATTTTTTATTTCTACCGAAGCATTGCCGTAAAAATATTTTTTTGGATTTATTTAATTACAGATGTTTGGGTTTGGGTAGCTGCGCGCGAAGCATATCACATTGGAGCCAGCGGATTAGTTTACGGATTTGTGTGTTTTGTTTTTTTTAGCGGCGTTTTCCGAAAAAATAAATCACTGTTGGCGCTCTCACTTTTCGTAACTTTTTTTTATGGAAGTATGGTTTGGGGAGTTTTTCCGATGATGCCGCAAATATCTTGGGAATCACATTTAATGGGCTCTTTCGCTGGAATAATTACAGCGTATTATTTTCGTCAAGAAGGTCCGTCAAACGAACATTATAATTTTGAAGACGACGACGAGAACGAACCTTACGAAGAACCGGAATTTGAGTGATTTACGAATTTGAAAATGTGCAGATTTTGTGTTTGAAAAAATATTTTTTTTACCTCATTTTTTAATGATTGTTTAACTGATGTACCAACGGTTATAATTTGTAACAAAAAAGAAAGCAAAAAGTACTACAACATAAACGATAGTAATTGTTTTTATTTTTTGCAATTTGGCTTCATCGCATTTAAAATTTTTCATTACGTCTTCCTTGCCTGTGTAAAGGCTTACAAATACAAAAACAATTGCAAATTGCGGAATAAGTAATATTCTTGAGACTAAAGGACCAAACCTAAGAGTTTGATCAACAGTTTGCATGGCAAATTTATGTAGGAAGATTGTTTGTATTACAAATAATTGAAACCAAAGAACGAAAGTAACTATTGTCTTTGCTGACATAAATTTGATTGATTCTTGGGCTCCTGTACTGTAATAGCGGTACAATAAGAAAACAATTGCTCTAAATCCGTATCTTATCTTTTTCATTTTTGTACTGGTTTACTTTGTGTATTCAGATTTGTTGTGCATTTTTAATGTGCGCCTCTCTATAATTAGAACGATTTTAAATTCGACTTAAATCTAATCAATAAAAAATAATTTTTCGAAATAAATATTATTTCGCTTCTACGGAGCTAATTTTTATTTCTGCAATTAACTATTACAATTTAACTCCTACGGAGTTATGATAAAAAACAGATTTGAAAAAATAATTTTTCGAGGCATAAAATTTTGCATAAAAAAAGTCTTTAAAAAAATAATTTTTCGAAGCCTTATTTTCCTTACCAGCCAGATGCGAGTACATCTACCAAGTGCATCATTTTGATATTTTTGTGTTGCTTTTTCGCGATTCCATCTAAGTGCATCAGGCAGGAAGTATCAGTAGAAATAAGGTATTCGGCGCCTGTTTCCAATACATTCGCAATTTTATCATTTCCCATCCCGATAGAAATCGGTTCCATTTTTGTAGCGAAAGAACCGCCGAAACCGCAGCAAACATCGGTGTCTTTCATTTCACGTAATTCCAAACCTTTTACTTTTTCGAGTAATACTCGTGGTTCGCGCTTGATACCGTATTCGCGCAAAGCCGCGCAGGAATCGTGATATGTGGCAACGCCATTTAATTCAGCTCCGAGATTTACAATCTTAAGAATGTTCACCATAAAATCGCTGAACTCAAAAATATTTTTTTGAATTTGTTTGTACTCGTTGTGTAAAGCCGAATTGTGAAACATTTCGGGATAATAATTTTTGATCATTCCAACGCACGAAGCCGAAGGACAAACAATGTAACGATCATTTTGAAATTCGCGAATAAACTTTTCGCCCACTTCTTTGCAATTGTCCCAATAGCCTGCGTTAAATGCAGGTTGCCCGCAACACGTTTGCTCCGGATTGTAATTGACTCCACAACCCACTTTTTCTAAAATTTTCACCATATTAAATCCTGTATCAGGATAAATTTGGTCGATATAACACGGAATAAAAATATCTACAATCATGATTTTAGTACTTCAAAAAATTATTTTTTCGAACACCTTTTTTAGGAAGATGCACTTTCAGTTTTTTGTATTTTCGGTACGCGCATCAACAAAAGTAATCCAACAACAAAAATAAGAACCAATGAAACTACAGCGTTTCGCATATCGCTCGTCATTTGTGTAATGCTTGCAAATAAAGCTGTTCCGAGTACAATGCCTACTTTTTCGCATACATCAAAAAAGCTGAAAAACGAAGCGTGATCCAATGTTTCGGGCAACATTTTAGAATACGTGGAGCGCGACAAGGATTGAATGCCGCCCATTACTAAGCCAACTACGCCGGCAAGAATGTAAAACTGTGTGGCGGTTGTTGTGAAATACGCGCCAATACACAATAAAATCCATATCACTACTGCAATTTTTAAGGTGGCAATGTTTCCGATTAATTTCGATAAATAAGAAAACAAATACGATCCTGCAATGGCAACAAATTGAATAACGAGAATGGTAATAATGAGTTGCCCGCTTTCCAATTTAAGCGTGTCGCTTCCGAACAAAGTAGCCACCATCATAATTGTTTGAACGCCCATACTATAAACAAAAAATGCTGCTAAAAATCGCGTTAAGCGAGTGGTGTGTTTTAATTGATGCCACACTTTTACTAATTCTTGATAGCCACGAAATAAATAATTTCCTTCGGGTTTTCGGTTGGTTGGATTACTCGGAACGTAATAAAAAGTAATTTGTGCAAAGACAATCCACCAAATACCAACTGCCAGAAAGCCCAAACGAGAGGCGATTCCAGCGAAAGAATCTTTGGCTTGTTGCAAAGCTTCTGTTTGTAAAATGCCAGCGTGTTGCGCCATAATTTGTTTCATTTTTGTATCTACATCGAAAAAATATTGCGGATATAAAACAACAATCAAATTTAAAATAAGTAAAATAGAACTTCCGATATAGCCCATCGCAAAGCCTTTTGCACTTACGCGATCTTGATTTTCTTCTGTGGCAATTTCAGGAAGATAAGCGTTGTAAAAAACAATGCTTCCCGAATAACCGATGCACGCCAAAATAATTAAAACGATTCCAAGCGAAAGCGTTTGGCTCGTAAAGAAATACATCAAGGAACAAGAAGCCGCTCCGAGATAACAAAAAAATTGCATGAATTTTTTCTTGCTTCCGCTATAATCGGCAATACCCGAAAGTAAAGGTGAAAGCACCGCAATTACTAAATAAGCGAAGGAAAGTGCATACGTTAAAAGAGCTGAATTATTAAAATTGATTCCCATAAATCGAATAAGGCTGGAGCCTTTCGAACTGGTAACGGCAAGGTAATAAATGGGAAATGTGGTGGACGTAATAACGAGCGGATAAACGGAATTAGCCCAATCGTAAAATGCCCAAGCGGTAATGATTTTTTTATTGTCTTTTTCCATTCGAAAAATTATTTTTTTAAAACCATTTTAAAACCGAAATTCTTTAACCGTATCCACAAAACATTTTACTTTGTCTTTTTCTATATCAGGATAAACGCCATGTCCGAGATTGGCGATATATCTTTGCGGACCAAATGCACGCAACATTTTTTCTGTTTCTTTTTTGATTTCTGAAAAATCGGAATACAACAAACACGGATCCATATTTCCTTGTAATGTTTTTGTGTCTCCGAAAATTTTTTTTGTGGCGGCAATGTCCATATTCCAATCTAAACCGATGGTGGCGCAATTTAATTTTTTCATTTCTTCCAAAGCGAAAAAAGCACCTTTCGCGAAAACGGTAACGGGCACTTCTGTTATGGCATTGCAAATTTCAGAAATGTAATGCAATGAAAATTCAGAATATTGCTGAGGCGATAAAATACCTGCCCAAGAATCGAAAATTTGAATTAAATCAGCACCTGCAGCTACTTGTGCTTTTAAATAATGAATGGTGCTTTGCGTAATTTTATTCAATAATTGATGCGATAATTGCGGTTGTGTGTACAATATTTTCTTTGCTTTCGAAAATGTTTTCGAGCCACTTCCTTCTATCATATATGAGAAAATTGTCCAAGGCGCGCCTGCAAAACCAATCAAAGGCACACGACCGTTTAATTCTTTTTTTACCAGTTTTATGGCATCCGTTACGTAGTGTAAATCTTCGCCATTTGCAATGCGTAATTTTTCGACATCCGCTTTTGTTTTTATTGTATTTTCAAACCAAGGACCTTTACTTTCAATCATTTGGTAAGGTAAGCCCATTGCTTCGGGAATAACCAAAATATCCGAAAAAATAATTGCCGCATCCACACCTAAAATATCTACGGGCTGAATGGTAACTTCTGCTGCAAATTCAGGTGTTTCTACTAATTCTTTAAATCCGCCCATTTTGGCGCGCACTTCGCGGTACTCCGGAAGTATGCGTCCTGCTTGGCGCATCAGCCAAACAGGAGTGCGTTCTGTTTTTTCACCTCTCGCTGCACGAAGCAATAAATCGTTCTGTAATTTCATGTCGCAAATTAACGGAAATAATTGATATTGAAATAAGAGATGAGGTGATTAAGTAATTTAGGTATTGTCATTCCGAACTTGATTCGGAATCTGCGCGTGGGATGGTGGTCTGGCTTACTTACACTGCAGTCGGCACGGCTGTCATAATATTTGCATTTATTTATATTTATATTTGCGTTTCATACTTATTAAAAATATAAAAAAATTAAAAACTATTTAGCAGTTATTGAAGAGATAAACAAAGAAATTTCGGTATTCAACGAGTTCTTAAAAGATAATTACAAAGTTGCTTTATTAGAAAAAGAGTGCATATTAGATGATACTTTACTCAATTTGAATGGAAAAAAGTGGGAGGATATTAGTTTTCCTGATAAGTGCGTGGTTGGTGGTGTATATTTTTACTTTGGATATTCGAGATCTAATCCAGATAAGATTTGTGTTTACATTGGAAAGGCATCATTTAATAGCACAACTGGAAGAAGACTGTGGTCTCATTTCAGATATGCCTTTGATGAAAATGGACAGATTGTCAAAACAAGTAGTAACGGAGATCCGTACAATATAGAAGCAATAACTTTAATTCCTTTCGAGATAAAAGGGATGACTTGCTTTGTATCAGCATTAGAAGAGCATCTCATTACCGAATTTGATAAAGAAGGGAAATATGAAATACTTAATGTTACAGGTCGTAAATAATTAATAATAATTTCAGAAAGCCTATAATTTAAAGGATTAAAAAAGAATGAGGGAAGGTAAATAATTGAAAATGTAAAATTGACAATGAAAGAAGCGTGTCATTCCGAAATGATTCTGAATCTGCTGCATATGGCAAAAAAGCAATTAAAATATTTTTTATTCATAAAAAGCAATAATTTTCTCCGCAAGCACACGCGCAATTTTCTCATTGCTTTCGTGTGTCCAGCCGGCAATGTGAGGCGTTAAAATTACTTTTTCGGATTGTGTTAAATACGTAAATGCTTCAGAAAAGGCTGATTTTTCAAGATTTTCTAAAGAAGTGGATTCGTATTCCAATACATCCAAACAAGCGCCTTTCACTTTCCCTGAAATTATATTTTTTACTAAATCGGCTGTGTTTAGGCATTTCCCTCGCGCAGTATTAATGACAAAAATATTTTTCTTGAAACGATTAAAGAAATTATCGTTCATTAAATAATCTGTTTCTTCCGTCAATGGCGTATGCAAACTAATGACGTCGGCACTTTCAAAAAGAGTTTCCAGCGAACTTTCTTTTGCAAACTCATCCGAGAAATTTGTTTTGTATTTATCGTACGCTAAGGTTTTCACACCAAAGCCAGAAAGCCTTTTGGCAAAAGATTTTCCCATGTTTCCGTACCCGATAATTCCGATTGTTTTTCCGCCCAATTCAATTCCACGATTTCCTTCACGAATCCATTTTCCTTCACGTACTTGTTTATTGGCTCTGCATAAATTATTGAAAAGTGCCAACAACATTCCAACTGCTTGTTCGCCTACTGCATCTCGGTTTCCTTCGGGTGCGTGAATACATTTAATTCCTTTTTTTTCTGCGAATGCAACATCAATATTTTCCATTCCGGCACCAGCACGCGCAATAAATTCAAGCTTTGTTGCTTTTTCGATGAGCGATTGCGTAATTTTTATGCGACTTCTAATAACGATTCCATGGTAGACGAAAATATTTTTTTCGATTTCCTCCAATGTCCAATTGTATTTTAAATCACATTGAAAGCCTTTTTTTTCAAGTGTTTCATGAAGTAAAGGATGATTGGAATCTATAAAAAGAATTTTTTTTTGATCTTGATTTTCCACGCTCGAAAAATTATTTTTTTAAATCTGTTTTTAGCAAAAAATATTATTCTATTTTTTGCTTGCGAATAAGTTTTGAAAATAACTTCGGAAAAAAACGTTTTATGTAAACAGCTTGTAGTTCATTGCCGCCCATAAAAATCTCTTCCTTTTCTTCTTTCATTGCTTCTATAATGAGGTCGGCACATTCCGAAGCCGGCATTCCTGCAGCCGTCGAAGCGTCCATCACATTATTTTTTTCTCCTTTTTCATTGATGGCATTCAAGGAAATATTGGTTTGGATTCTGCCCGGACAAACTATTAACACTTTCACATTGTCGTTAAAAATTTCCATCCGCAAGGATTCAAAAAATCCGTGTAAAGCGTGTTTGGATGCAGAATAAGCGGAACGCAAATAAAAACCGAATTTTCCAGAAATACTGCTCGTTACCACAATCATTCCTGATTTCTGTTTCAATAAATAAGGCAAAACACTTTTGGTTACGGCAATGGTTCCGAAAAAATTTACTTCCATCACTTTTCGATCGATGGACAAAGGAGTGTCTTTTGCGTATGAACGCTGACTAACACCACCGTTATTAATGAGAAGATCTATTTTTCCGAATTGAAAAATTATTTTTTCGACGAGCATATTTACGTTGCTTGTATCGGCTAAATCTAAAGGTAAAATCAAACTATTTTTATCATTTAACTGACATTTTTTTTGCACGCGCAACAGTTCCTCTTCTCTTCGCGCCGAAAAAATAATTTTTGCACCTTCTTTGGAAAGTCCTATTGCAAGCGCTTCTCCAATTCCGGAAGAAGCTCCAGTAATCCAAATTACTTTGTCTTTTAAAATCATTTGATGTTGAATCTTAAAACTCCAATTGCCATTGAAATATGAGGATTTTTGCTTTTTTCAAGATACGTTAGAACATCGTCCGTGGCGAGAAAAAATTCGATAAAATTATGTGCACTCAACGTAATTCCTATCGGCACTGAAATTCCGTAATTACTATTTCCGGCAACGCCTGTACTGAATTTAAAAAAACTATTCAAGGTAATTTCTCCGCCCAAAGCGTAATATGGGTTTTCTAAATTTCCACCAACAGTATTGAGCGGAAAAACTGCATCTGAGGCAATAATTATTTTAGATGTTAGCTGAAAACTGGCTCCCATACGTAGTTTAGAAGGAAGTGCGATATTGTAATCGGGTCCTGATTTAAAATCAACAATGCTATTATTCCCTAGCGTAAATCCGGAATTACCAAAATTCCAAGATTCCAAGCCATTGTTACCAGAATTTAATTTCGGCATTGTGGTATCAACAGCCGTTAATAAATTATGTGTCCAATGAATTTGTCCTAAATCAGTAGCAGAAATTCCCACGGTTAATTTATTGTGAATGACGGCACTTAAGCCCAAGTCAAAAGCAGTTCCATGTCCAACGCTGTTAAATAAATTGCCTGCATTTTGCGGAGAAAAATTTTGAATAGATCCATAATCAATATTGTAAATAGTGGAAAAAGACGAATGTGCATCCACGCCTGCATCCGTTATATTCGTTTCCAAATCGCCCAATCCCCATAAATATTTAAAACCAAGTCCTCCGAAAATATCAATGCCTTTTCCGCTTGCTGAATCGCCAAGAGAAAATAATTTTCTTCCGTAATCTATATTTAATTCGCGGTAATGATAATAGCTGATATTGGTTCCTGCCAACTCTTGAGAAATCAATTTAGAGGTAATGTTACTGTCTTGATACGCTTGGGAATTGACTCCGTTGAATAAAATATCTGCTGCATTTTGGCTCAACCCAATATGTCCAATCATACGATCGCGTACATTAATTGCAAAACCTCCTACCTTAGGAATGCTTACGGATGCTGCCAACCAAGTAATATCGGCTTCTAAATTTAATCCGTCCGAAGTGGTAAAAAGGGAAGCGTATTGTTTTTTCTGTTCAGGTGTAAATGTTTGATTAGGATTGCTAACAGCATTTTCCAGCGATTGAAAATCGAGTGCTTTGGATTGCAAATTAATGCCGGCATTGAGAATACTCAAGGAAAACCTATAGTTATTTTTCCATCCCAAATTGGCAGGATTGATGCCAATGGCCTCCCAATTTTTTACGATAGCCGTTGCTGCACCACCTTTGCTTACTGCCATTGGCGTAGCCAAATCTATTTGCGCATTTACTGTTTGAAAGGCTAAAAAAACAAAGGCAAACAAAGTAATTTTTCTGAATTTCATGTTTTATTTTTAGAGTTTACTGCAAAAGTAAACTAATTTTTTTCTTCTTTTAAATAAATGTCAATCAGTCTGGGAACGGCAAATTGCGAAGATTTTTTTTTCGGAATACAACTGAAATTATTTTTTTTCAAAATGGTTTCCGAAGGCATTTTTTTTAAATTTATTTTCCAAAAACGCGCATGAATTTTTTGATGACTGAGAATGTGTTTGTGTGTAGACGAAACTTTTTCGACACTGTAATTACTCGAAATACGAAGCTCCGAAAAATAATTTTTCAAAGCCTTATTTTCAAAAAATATTTTCTCAGCAATCTCTGTATCTGTTTCTAATAAAGGAAAATCGTATAAATTTTTCCAAATATCTTTTCCGGAACGCTTCCGAAAAATTATTTTTTCGGCATGCGTAAAAACGAAATAATTAAAATAACGATTGCGCTGTTTCGTGTTTTTTTCTTTCACAGGAAATTGTTGCTGCGCATTATTTTCGTAAGCGAAACACATCGTATTTAAAACACAATTTTTACAATCTGGATTTTGCGGTTTGCATTGCTGCGAGCCAAATTCCATAATAGCTTGATTGTATTTTCCAGGATTTTTTTTATCCAATAATTGAAAAGCTGTTTCTCGAAAAACTTTTTTTCCGGCGCCTGAATCAATCGCTGTTTTTATACCGAAAACACGTGCCAATACACGAAAAACATTTCCATCTACAACAGGCTGCGCTTCGCCAAAAGCGAAAGAAGAAATCGCGGAAGCGGTATAATCGCCAACGCCTTTTAATTGAAGAATTTCCGAGTACGTTTCCGGAAATTTCCCTTTGCATTTTTCATGAATAAATTTTGCACTTGCGTGAAGATTGCGCGCACGCGAGTAATAGCCGAGTCCTTGCCACAATTTCAAAACTTTATCTTCCGAAGCTTCGGCTAACTTTTTTACCGTTGGAAATTCTTTCGCGAAACGCAGATAATAATCCATGCCTTGCTCCACGCGTGTTTGCTGCAAAATAATTTCCGAAAGCCAAATTAAATACGGATTTTTCGTGTTGCGCCAAGGTAAATCGCGCTTGTTTTTATCGTACCAAAAAATTATTTTTTCGGAGAAGGTTTTCATCGGTTTTCGGAAAAATCAAATGTACATTTTTAATGATATAACAGATAAAATTTATTCAAGCAATCTATTTCCTCGCGCATTACGTAAATGTAAAAGATGAAAATAAATATTCTATTATTCGGACTTTTATCCACCACATTATTTATGGGAAATTCTTTGATGGCGCAAAAACATACGATTAAATACGTCGCCTTGGGCGATTCATATACGATTTGCGAAGGTGCGAAACGGGAAGAATCCTGGCCCGTTTTATTGACGAATGAATTAAATAAACGCGGTGTAAAAACGGAACTGGTTGCCAATCCGAGCAAAACAGGTTGGACAACGCAAGATTTAATTGACAACGAATTATCTGTTTGCGAAAAATTAAAACCTGATTTTGTTACCTTGTTGATTGGTGTAAACGATTGGGTTCAAGGTGTAGATTCAGAAACGTTTCACAAAAACTTGATGTACATTTTAAATAAAGTAGAACTTATTTTACCGAACAAAAAAAACTTGGTTTTAATTACCATTCCTGATTTTGGCGTAACACCTACTGGCGCGATGTACAGCAATGGCAGAGACATTGCAGCAGGAATTGCAGCTTTTAATTCGATTATTATCGCGGAAGCAAAAAAAAGAAATTTACTTTGCGTTGATATTTATCCAACAACTCAAAAAATGAAAGGAAATACTGTTTTAACTTCCAAAGATGGATTGCATCCTTCGGCAGAAGAATATGCACTTTGGGAAAAAATTATTTTTCCAATCGTATTTTCGCTGCTTGCAAAATAATTTTTTGAGAATAATTAATGAGAAATAACGTGTATCATACTAAACCTGTTTTTGAATTGCCTATAGCTTTGGCGGGAGGATTAAATAATTCAAAACAATATTGTCTTTACTAAGGTCAGTTATACAGTTACCTTTTCTGATTCGGATTTTTTCCGATGTCGTAAAATGTAAATGATTGGCAAAATTCCTCCTGTGTTAATAAGCGCAATGCAGATAAACCAAGCCAGATGATTGTTCCGTCCTGCTTTCCACAAGGCAATTAATTTCCAAATCAGTTCCCAAATAATCAGAAAAATGATTAAAGGCATAAGCGATATTACTATTTCTTGTAAGTGTTGACAGTGTCCCATTTTGTTTTTATTTTAATTATTTATTTGTCCGCCGTTTGGCTTTCTTTTAACGGTTTCGGGCTTGGCGAAGGTGGCGGAAATCGAATCATTAAACTTTAATTGAAAAGCTGAACTTGAATTTAGCCCTGAACCGCCAATTTACCAAACCGCTGTTGTACGCTGTGGTTATTTCAAAGTTAGTCGATTTGTTCATATAAATGTCATTAATCAGTCTTTGTATTATGCACTTTCATCAAACATAATTTGGTCTGAACTGCCTATTTTATATAAAGGTTTCTCAATGGGTAATGTAAAGTAAAACGAGGAACCTTCACCTTCAATACTTTCTACCCATATTTCTCCCCCATTTTTTTCCAAAAACCCTTTTACTAATAATAATCCAATACCAGCGCCTTTATTCTTTATTCTTTTTTCTGAAAGAATTTTCGTTTGTGGTGTAAAAAGTTTTTCAATTATTTCATTGGACATTCCAATTCCAGTATCCTTAATCTGAATAATAATTTTATCGTCTTTGGTCTTCGCTGAAATCATTATTGTTCCACCTTTTCCGGTATGTTTTATTGCATTTGAAACGATGTTTTGAATGATGGAAATTAACATTTTACCATCTGCAAATACAGAAGTATTCTCCTCGATTTCGTGATGAAGACTTATTGTGTTTATTGAAGCAGTTTCGTTTAAAGTTTCAAATACTTTATTAATGTATTCGGTTAGTTTTATTGTTGTAGGAGAAAAAGCGTCCGATGCATATTTTATTCTTGCCCATTCTACTAAATAGTCTAACATAGCTAATTCATCCGTTGATGATTTATAAAGTAAGTCAAGCATTTCCTGAACAGCATCAGGCTTCATTTTACGAAAATTTTCTTTCAAATATTTTGTTGTTCCAATAATAGCAGACAGTGGACTTCTTAAATCGTGTGAAAGTATAGCAAGAACGCTCTCCTTATGAGTATTAAGTTCTTCCAATTCTCTTATATATTTTTTAATGGCATCCTCCGATTGTTTCCTGTATGTCAAGTCGCGCAAAATTTTAACATAACCCAACATCTCACCGTCTAAACTGATGAGTGGAAAAACTAACCCATAAGCATAAAACAGACTCTTGTCTTTAGCAATGTGCCATCTATTATCTGTTGCTCTGCCTTCTTTTAAAGCTGTTTCAATTTCTCTTTTTGGAATACCATTTTTTATATCCTCTTCTGTAAATATTAAATCGAAAGGTTCTCCAACCACTTCCTTCGTTTCGTAACCAAATATTTTTGTCGAGCCAGAACTCCAACTATTAATGATGAATTCTTTGTCCAACGTAAAAATTGAATAATCTTGTAAGCTGTCAATTATTTGGCTATAAAATTCAGCAGTCGGTATATATTTTTTTAGAGTTTTTGGATTGTCTTGTTTGTTTTCCATTTGATTTATTTTAGTCG